>JAVHOI010000342.1:0-8966 GCA_036169975.1 Ferruginibacter sp.
AATTATTTGGCAACGAGGTGGACAGTATCCGCATCTTTGATCCGGAATCACAATTGAGCGAGCGTAAATTATTACAGGTAAACATCATACCCAATATAGAAACGCTGCCGAAAGCCTTCGGTATTGATAATGGTGATAATATTTCGCTGCTTGAATTTTTACCAGAAAATACCGTGGTATGGACCGAAGACTGGCAATTCATAAAAGAAAAAATAAAGCAGCAGGAAGAAGACCTTGCACTTTACCTCGAAGTAATAAAAACCACTACCTCCAGCCAAAAGAAAACCTATGATGAGGATAGCGAAATAAATGAAAAGACGGATGTAAGTGAATATGATTTTGTAAAGGTGGATGCAATTGAGGAGCAGGTAAAGTTGCGGCACATTATTGAATTTGGAACGAAAAGTTATTTCGCTTCGTTTCCTGAAAATTATCAATTATCCATTATCCCGTTTTCCATTAAACCCCAGCCCGCCTTCAACCGGCAATTCGACCTGCTGATAAAAAATCTGAAGGGATACGAAACCAACAAATACAATATTTATATTTTCGCTGAAAATCCAAAACAGTTGGAAAGGCTGCATATTATTTTTACTGATTTAAAAGCGGAGATACCCGTTACGCCGGTTCCTGTTTCTATTAATCAGGGTTTTATTGATGATGGCCTTAAAGTGGTTTGCTACACCGATCACGAAATATTTCAGCGTTACCACAAGTATAAAGTAAAGCAGGCATTCAGCAAAAATAAAGCGCTTACTTTAAAGACGCTGCGTGAATTGCAACCGGGAGATTATGTAACGCATATTGATCATGGCGTGGGCGTGTTTAGTGGCCTGCAAAAAATTGAAGCCAATGGAAGGTTGCAGGAAGCGGTAAGGATACAATACAAAGATGGCGACCTGCTGTATGTAAATATTTCTTCCTTACACAAAATAGGAAAGTACAGTGGCAAGGAAGGCAGCGTACCCAAAATGAATAAACTGGGCAGCGATGTATGGAACAAATTAAAAGAGAAGACCAAAAAACAGGTAAAGGATATAGCGGCCGACCTGATAAAACTATACGCACAAAGAAAGAGCCAGCCTGGCTTTATGCATAGCCCGGATAATTATATGCAAACTGAACTGGAAGCATCTTTTATTTATGAGGATACACCCGACCAGGGCAAAGCTACCGAAGATGTAAAAAGGGATATGGAAAAGCCATCGCCCATGGACAGGCTGGTATGTGGCGATGTGGGCTTTGGCAAAACAGAGGTAGCCATAAGGGCGGCATTTAAAACCTGCTGCGATGGCAAACAGGCTGCCATACTGGTTCCTACTACCATTTTGGCTTATCAGCATTATAAAACTTTTGGCGAGCGGTTAAAAGATTTTCCGGTAACGATAGACTTTATCAACCGCTTTAAGACAGCGAGAGAAAAAAAAGAAACCTTAATAAAAGTTGCGGAAGGAAAAATAGATATCATCATTGGCACACATGCGCTATTAGGCAAAGATATTAAGTTCAAGGACCTTGGCCTGATGGTAATAGATGAAGAGCAAAAGTTTGGTGTAGCGGCAAAAGAAAAATTAAAAAAGTTGAGGACCATTGTTGATTCGCTCACACTAACGGCAACGCCAATACCACGAACCCTTCAGTTCAGTTTAATGGGTGCAAGAGACCTTAGCATCATCAATACGCCACCGCCCAACCGCCAGCCGATACAAACCGAAGTAATGGTATTTAATGAAGACGCCATCCGGGATATTATTTATTATGAAACGGAAAGGGGCGGCCAGGTTTTCTTTATTCACAACCGGGTAAAGGGACTTGCCGAAATGAAGGGATTAATACAGGGGCTTTGCCCGGATATTAGTATCGCTTATGCGCATGGGCAAATGCCGGCCCGTGGCGGTACGGACGGAGAGGGCGATCAGTTGGAAGATACGATCCTTGATTTCATGGATAAAAAATATGACGTGCTGGTATGTACCAATATCATTGAGAGCGGTGTGGATATACCGAATGTAAATACCATCATCGTCAATAATGCCCACCAGTTTGGGCTGAGCGACCTGCACCAGTTGCGTGGCCGCGTTGGCCGCAGCAACAGGAAAGCATTTTGTTATTTGCTTGCCCCGCCCATGAGTACCCTGCCTTCGGATAGCCGTAAGCGGTTGAATACACTTGAGCAATACAGCGACCTCGGAAGTGGGTTCCAGATTGCGATGAGGGACCTTGATATACGCGGAGCGGGTAATATGCTGGGTGGCGAGCAAAGCGGATTTATCGCCGAGATAGGATTCGAAATGTACCAGAAAATACTGGATGAAGCCATCAGGGAATTAAAACGTTCTGATTTTAAAGAGCTGTTTAAAGAGGAGATCAACCTACAGGATGATTTTGTAAAAGACTGTAGCATTGATACCGACCTTGAAATATTAATACCTGATACTTATGTAGAAAGTATAACCGAAAGATTAAGTTTATACAGCAGGATGGATAATTGCGAAACGGAAAAAGACCTGGTTGATTTTCATACGGAAATGCTTGACCGTTTTGGACCCATTCCACCGCAGGTGGAAGACCTGTTTACCACCGTCCGTTGCCGGTGGATTGGTGTAGAACTTGGATTCGAAAAAATGATGCTCAAACATGAAACATTGAAATGTTTCTTTGTCAGCAATCCTGATTCTCCTTACTTCCAAAGCGAAACTTTTAGTGGCATCCTGCAATTTTTGCAAAAAGGCACCAATAAGGCGAAGTTAAAACAGGTAGGTAAAAACGGTATCCTGATAGTAGAAGAAGTAAGGGTCATGAAATCCCTGTATAATTTTTTACAAAGGATGAAAGATTCATTAAAATTACCCGTATCGCCCTATTCCTCCTTACCTGATACCCCCCGGGATGTTCCAAAAAAGGAATTATCAAATGGTTAACATTAACAGCTTAAGCGTTAATGAAATTAACATGGAAGAAACTTCATTTATTTTATAAAAGCGTTTACTTTTGCACCGTGGAAGAACCTGTTATTTATCCTTATTTAAGAAGCGGAAGCTGGAGCGAAGCCTGGGCGAATCCCCTGTTTCGCAATAAAGCCATTTGCGCCGTAATTTTATTTTTAGCCATCGTGCTTTTTCTCCCTACTTTCTTTTCAAAAATTGAAGCACGCCAGGGGATCGTGTTAAACGACTATCTATTGCAATGGATACCTGCCCGTGATTTTTCATTAACCATTTTTTTATTCGTCTGGTCCACTTCCCTTCTGATTATCGTTAGAAGTTTTCAGCAGCCAGCAATCTTTTTAAGGGCTATCTATTTACTCATCGCAATAACCCTTTCAAGATTAATAACCATCTCAATATTCCCGCTTGATCCGCCATTAGGGCTTATTCATTTAAAAGATCCATTAACCAGTCTTTCTTATGGTGGCAGCCAGGTTTTTATTACCAAAGATCTTTTCTTTTCAGGCCACACCTCTAATTTATTCATGTTTTATTTATGCCTTCAAAAAAAGAGGGATAAGCAGTTCGCCTTTTTGGCAACCCTTATGGTAGCCATGCTGGTATTGGTGCAGCATGTACATTATTCCATTGATGTTATTGCCGCGGTTATATTTACTTATGCGTTGGTTAAAATATCGAACCGGCTGAATTTTTTTAAGGTTTAATCAAACCGCTGAATGAAATAATTAATTATTTATCGCAGGTAATAACGCCTGCATTTCTACGCCAGAGGCAAATCACCTTCAAATTAGGAAATTCAAAAAGCAGGAAAATTCCAATGAATATTTTAGTGATTTAAATGGATAAGTTGCTTCCTGTTTTGCAGTGAATAAAATTTATAAGGCAAAGCCAAATGCCTGTTTTTTTTAGCAACCCCAAATAACTTACAATTTAAAAAATTGAATGCTTATCTTTCAGTAAGTATTTTTCATCATTTTTATTTTTTAATCCATGCTGGTAAAAACTTATGGCAGTGCGGTATATGGCGTAGAAGCGATCACCATTGCGGTAGAAGTAAATATTAATAACCAGGGAAAATCCGATGCCATCATTGTGGGGCTTCCGGATGGCGCGGTAAAGGAAAGTTTACTACGGGTAGAAAGCGCCATTAAAGACAATAATTTTTACATGCCCCGTACCCGGCTGATCGTAAACCTCGCCCCTGCGGATATACGCAAAAGCGGTACCGCCTTCGACCTTCCTATAGCCATGGCAACACTGGGTGCAAGCGAACAACTGATCAACCCGGAAAAGCTGACTGATTATGTCATCATGGGTGAACTGAGTTTAGATGGTTCCGTTAGGTCCATAAAAGGGGCCTTACCAATTGCCATACAGGCAAGGAAGGAAGGATTTAAAGGATTGATAGTACCCAAACAAAATGCGAGGGAAGCCGCCATGGTAAATAACCTGCTTGTTTATGGCGTTGGCCATCTGAAAGAAGTAATTGATTTCTTTAAAGATGAAACTACTTTGCAACCCACCATAGTAAATACAAGGGAAGAATTTGCTTACGCACAAAGTGATTTTGATATTGATTTTTGTGATGTAAAGGGACAGGAAAATATTAAGCGGGCATTGGAAATAGCGGCGGCAGGCGGGCACAATGCGATTTTGATCGGGCCGCCAGGCGCCGGGAAAACCATGCTGGCAAAGCGTTTGCCCACCATACTTCCCCCCTTATCACTACAGGAAGCTTTGGAAACTACCAAAATTCACAGCGTTGCCGGCAAACTACCGGAGAACGCTACCCTCATTTCTAAAAGGCCGTACCGTTCCCCCCATCATACCATTAGTGATGTAGCGCTTGTAGGTGGCGGTGGCAATCCACAACCCGGGGAAATATCTTTGGCACATAATGGCGTATTATTCCTCGACGAATTACCGGAGTTTAAACGAACCGTTCTGGAGGTAATGCGGCAGCCAATGGAAGAAAGAAAAGTTACCATCTCCCGGGCAAAAATCGCGTTGGAATTCCCGGCAAGTTTCATGCTGATCGCTTCCATGAACCCATGCCCCTGCGGCTATTTCAATCATCCGGAAAAGGAATGTACCTGCCCGCCGGGCGCTGTTCAGAAATACCTTAATAAAATTTCGGGGCCTTTGCTCGACCGGATTGACCTGCATGTGGAAGTAACCCCGGTGGCTTTTAGCGAACTCTCCTCTACACGACAATATGAAAAAAGCGACCGCATCCGTGAAAGGGTAATTAAGGCCAGGGAAATTCAGGAAGAACGTTATAAAAATAATGAAGGCGTTTATTGCAATGCGCAAATGAGCAGTAAGATGCTGAAAGAAATCTGTATCATTAATACCGCAAGTCAAAACCTGTTGAAAATAGCGATGGAGAAATTGAATTTATCCGCCCGGGCTTATGACAGGATTTTAAAAGTAAGCCGCACCATTGCCGACCTTGCGGGCAGTGCGGATATAAAGGCTGAACATTTGGCGGAAGCCATTCAATACAGGAGCCTCGACAGGGAAGGGTGGGGAAGCTGACCTGCCTCCTTCAATTCTCAAATAAGCGCATCGCATTGCGATGATTGCAATTCATCAGGAGCTTTTCCCAAGGGGATGATGGTTTAAATTTGTTCCCCATTATTCTTTTATCAATGTAAATTTGCGGTTACGTTTTATTAAAAAAGCCTAACAGAAACAGATGATGAATTTTTTCAGGATTTTCAGGTACATACACATCCCCAAAAATAAACTTGCCCTTTATCTTTTTTATACAATTTTAGCCACACTGTTTTCGCTGCTTTCCATCAATGCCCTGGCACCTTTTATGAACATCATTTTTAAGGCGGGAAGCGCTATGCCCAATGTACCAACCAAATCGCTGGGCAGGTTCAATGATTTTTTTCAATTGCTGATCAATAACCATGGCTCCTTGTACGCCCTTGGCGTAATATGCGGTTTAATGGTTGTTTCCGTACTTCTCAAAAATATTTTTGTTTACCTGTCCCTTTATGTATCCACTCCTGTGCGCAGCAAAATATTGGCGGATTTCAGGTTAAGGTTGTATTCCAAAATTTTACAACTGCCGGTAAGTTTTTTTACCGAGCAAAAAAAGGGCGACCTGATGAGCCGCATGGTTGGCGATATTGGCGAGGTGCAGGGTTCTATTTTCACGGCACTGGAAGGGTTGGTAAAAGACCCGCTGATTATCGTGTCTTTTTTAATTTCGATGATTATCCTTAGCCCGCAATTATCGTTGTTCCTGCTCATTTTTTTACCCATCACCGCACTCATTATTGGTAAAATAAGCAAGCGATTAAAAAAACAATCCAACGCCTATTCGAAAGCGCATGGCGAAAACCTTTCGCATGTAGAAGAAACATTGAGCAGCATTAAGGTGATAAAAGCATTTACGGCCGAACCAGGAATGCTGAAAAAATTCAGCGCCGGCAATGACAAATTATTTTTTCTGTTGAATAAAATGACCATGCGCCGCGACCTTGCAAGCCCCATCACGGAAGTACTGGGCGTAACGGTGCTTTGCAGCATTTTATACATCGGTGGCAGGTTTGTTTTTAGTGCGGGACACCAGCTTACCGGTGGCGATTTGATGGCGTTTATTTTATTGTTTGCGATGATCATAAATCCCGCCAAAAACTTTTCTACTACCTTGTCCAATATACAAAAAGGGATGGGCGCCATTGAAAGAATCGAGGAGGTATTGAATGCGCCATTGCTGGTAGAAGAAAAGCCTGATGCGATTGCTTTAACCGGTTTTAATGACCGCATTGAATTTAAAAACGTAAGTTTTAATTATGAGGATAAACCCATCCTGAAAAATATCAGCTTTGTAATAGAAAAAGGGAAAACGGTGGCACTGGTGGGCTCATCCGGAGCCGGCAAATCTACCTTAGCCGATCTTATCCCAAGGTTTCATGATGTAACCGAAGGCGCCATCCTTATTGATGGCGTAAATATAAAAGACTTTACCATTGAATCGCTTCGCAAACAAATGAGCATCGTTACGCAGGATGCTATTTTATTTAATGATACCATTGGAAGTAATATTGCTTTAGGCAACATCAATGCCACGCCCGAAGAAATAACAGCAGCAGCTACCATAGCGAATGCGCACAAATTTATTCTCCATAAGGAACACGGTTACGATACCAATATTGGCGACAGGGGTATGAAGCTAAGTGGCGGCGAACGCCAACGGATAACCATTGCGAGGGCGGTGTTACAGAACCCCCCGATACTGATTCTGGATGAAGCCACTTCCTCCCTGGATACCGAAAGCGAGCGCCTGGTGCAGGATGCCATTGTAAACCTGATGCAGGACAGAACCTCTTTGGTAATTGCCCATCGCCTGAGTACCATCCGCAATGCCGATAAAATTATCGTGTTGCAAAAGGGAGCCATCATAGAAAGGGGCAACCATAATTCATTGATTGCGCAAAATGGTTTTTATAAAAAACTGGTTGAGATGCAGGAGATAAAATAATATGGTTCCCTGTTTTGGGTTTTCGGTTTTTTGTTGGCCGGACTTTAGTATTTCAATTATTCTTCATTGGCAACCGGTTCCAATTTTTTATCGGGATCCCACTTATACGATATTATTTCTATTGAGCATAAATCGAAGGGTCTTCTGTTCCGGCAAGGTTTTCATTGAATACACCCAAAATTATCACTATCCGTTAAACGCTGCCAATTACAAACAAAACTTCATCCTTTCGTATAAAAATAAAAAAAGTAAATTTGTTTAAAATTAAAACAGTATGACAACAGTAGCTATACGCCAAAAATTATCTGATTATTTACAAGTAGCAGATGATAAAAAAATAAAAGCTATTTACACACTTTTAGAAGATGATATAAATCAGGGTGAACGTATAAGCATAGAACAATACAATAAAGAAATAGACGATGCGATGGAGGAAGTAAAACGAGGTGAAATATATACTCATGAAGAAGTGGTTAAAATGGCAAAAAGCTGGTAATGGGAAAAAGGAAAGTATCCTGGAGTAAACAGGCAATCCGTGAGTTTAATGCGGCTATTAAATATATTCGTCAGGACTCTGAACAAAACGCCGATAAAGTGAAAGAAAGGATACTGGATAAGATTAATCAGTTAGCGGATGACAGCGTGGTTCACCGAAAGGATCTGTACAAAAAAAATAATGATGGAAATTATTTATACTTTGAATTACTGCGATATCGAATTGTTTATTATTCAGCACCGAAAGGAGTATTTATAATCAGGATACGGCATACCAAAATGGAGCCTAAAAAATATTAAGGTTCTACTTCTACACAGGATTTTCCATACTAAAACTTTCAGGGGCGGGTTCCTCCGCAAACCATATTCCGTCCCAGTGGGTTTTCAGCAAATACAACCAAAATTATCACTATACTTTCGGTAAAGCGCTATAAAATAAAAAAGGGTTGAATATATTTCAGCATCTGTTCAATATTTTAAGTTATTCTGTCGTACCAGTTTTTAGCAGATAATAATCAATAGAATATCATCCGCTTTGATAAATTACTTTTGTACATCTATAAAAAGTAAACATGGTTAAATCAACGGAATTAATTGCAGCAGCAAACGAAATAATCATGAATAAAATTTATGTGATCAGAGGGCAGAAGGTAGAAGGTGATGATAGACAGAGACCTTGCAGCGCTGAAAGAAGTAGAAACAAAAAGATTAAAAGAAGCTGTAAGTAGATTCCCCAGGCTGTTCCCCAAAGATTATAGGTTTGCAAAGAATACAAAAGAGTTTGAAAATTGGAGGACGCATTTTTCGTCTTCCAAAGAAGATTAGCAGGGCTTTTGCAGGATATTAAAAGTTAGTCGTAGTATTGCGGACTTAATGGATAGATTAGCTTTATAACCCTGGTATCTTTCAGCGGAAACAAATACAGGCTTGTGAAAAGGATTGAGCGGACAGGATGATGGATAAAATATTAATCCCGTAAACCCGATGACAGGTTTCATCATTGTCGCTAAAGAAACAGTTAT
>JAVHOI010000343.1:0-1850 GCA_036169975.1 Ferruginibacter sp.
GCAAAGCCTGCATATAGATGATCCGTAACTTTTTCCTCATATTTAATACCGTTAAATAAGGTGTAGGTGGTTTTTTCATCGCTGTAAAAATAATCACTACCAAAGCGAATAGCGGTTAAGCCCTTTATTTTTTTCTCTAATACAAATCTCGCCTGTGCAAATACAGCTTTGTTAATCAATGAAAAATTTTTAAACGAATATAATGACAGGCCGGTAATGGTTATTTGCCGGTTATTGGCATCCTGTAGTTCATTTTTAATATCATCCTTATTGGTACTAAAACTAATGCCGGTATTTATTTTCCAGCCATTCCCAATTCTGTCTTTCCAATTAATATGCTGGTAGGTATTGATATTTTCGATTGCAAAAGCATCCTTCAATGCAAGGGAATCAATATCATGGTTTCTAAACCCAACTTTATTGGCGCTTAAGTAGCCATAATATTTTAAGTATCCGCCATTTTTAGTTTTAATTCGAAAGTTGGCATCTGATTGATGAGCCACCGGTTCCTGAAAATAATCCTGCTTTTGTTTAATTACATTAAATGCCAGCCATAAATTGGCGTAATTATAAGACACGCCCCAGGATGATTTTTTGTCTTTCGCTAAATGCTGGATCCCACCTCCAAGCCCAATTATGGATACACTGAGATCCGCCTGGGTCCTTTCTGGCAAATCTGTACTTTCTAAAATAAGGGCAGAAGAAAGTGCCTGCCCATATAAGGCCGAATAGCCACCCGTACTGAACACCGTTCCTTTAAACAGGAAAGGATTAAAACGCCCTCTTGTAGCAATTCCCGGTGTGCTGCTATAAAAGAAATTATTTACCAGGTTTCCATCCATGTATATTTTACTTTCAGTGGCTGTGCCACCCCTGACAAACAATCCTTCACTTTCACCTACCTGTTGCGTACCGGGTAGTGATTTGAATGCACTGGTAACATCGCCATTGGCACTGGGAGTGGTAACAATATCTATTGAATTTAGCACTGCTCCTTTATTTTTATCACTGGCTTCAAATGAACCGGCAGAAATTACCACCGCCCTTAATTCCGTGATTTGCTCCTTTAGGGAAATATGCCGGACGATTGGTTCCTGGCTTATATTGATATTTTGCAATATGGTGTTATACCCGGAAATAGAAGCTTCTAATTGCTGTGCACCTTTATCCATGGTTATAAACGAATATACTCCGGATGAATCGCTGGTAGCCCCATCATAAGTATTTTTGAGGGCGATACTGACTCCTGAAAGTGGCTTATTCTTATTATCTGTAATCCGCCCTGAAATTTTAACCTGGGCGTCAACTGAAAATATAGCCAGTAATAAAATGGTGATTATAAGCTGTTTCATCATCTGTAAATAAGACACAAACATAAAATAGTTTATTTATTAAACCAAATTAAATTTGTGTATTATTATTATTTTTAGACCTGATTTTTTGACACATTTTAAGTTTGAATTTCTTTTTAACTAATTGATATTTAAATGATTGACGCAATTCTTTCCATCTTTCCCCTGTCTGGTTTTTAATAATAAACTTATTAACATCATAAAAAATTTATTTTTTTATGTGGGGGCAAATTGTAATTTAGCAATAGAATTTAATGGGTTAGTAAGTACAAAGGGTTGGCAGAAATGCCGACCCTTTTACTTTGTATGAACCGCCCTGTTTTTTATTTTATCTCTTCAAAATATTTTAGTTTGATTTTTATTGAAAAGAAAAGCAGATAAATTCCATTAAATGGAAAACGATTTTTTGCTTCTAAACCCTAAAAGGAAATATCAATCCAAAGTCGAAAAAGGTTTTTAATTTTTATCACTCATTCCTATTCTCCTTTTCATATTTTC
>JAVHOI010000343.1:1950-8940 GCA_036169975.1 Ferruginibacter sp.
TTCTCCTTTTCATATTTTCACGTTTTCTAATTTACATTTACATCATGAGTAAATCAAAGTCAGCATTTTTTTGTCAGAGTTGTGGGTATGAAAGTCCTAAGTGGGTAGGTAAATGTCCTGGCTGTGATAACTGGAATACATTCGTAGAAGAAGTAATTGTAAAAGGCAATGACAAAAAGGAAAACAATGAATGGAAGGAATATAAAGGTATTGGAAAACTAAAAACTATTTCAATCAATGATGTAAGCAGTGCCGAAGAAGAAAGGATTATAACAAAAGATGCGGAAGTAAACCGGGTGCTTGGAGGGGGAATTGTAATGGGTAGCATTGTGCTGGTAGCAGGCGAGCCAGGTATTGGCAAGTCAACGTTGTTTTTGCAAATTGGATTACAGCTAAATGATATAGTTACCTTGTATATCAGTGGTGAAGAAAGTGAACAACAAATAAAAATGCGTGCCGACAGAGTGGGTATAAAAAGTGATTCGTTTTATCTGCTAACTGAAACTAATACGCAAACCATTTTTCAGGAAATTAAAAAATTGAAACCACAGTTAGTAATAGTAGATTCCATACAAACCCTGCAATCACCCTTCGTAGAAAGCGGTCCCGGCAGCGTAAGCCAGATAAGGGAATGTGCAGCGGAACTACAACGATTTGCCAAAGAAACACTAACACCTGTTTTTCTGATAGGGCATATTACCAAAGACGGGAATATAGCAGGGCCCAAAATTTTAGAACACATGGTGGATACTGTGCTTCAATTTGAGGGAGACAGGAATTACGCTTATCGTATTTTAAGAACACTTAAAAACAGGTTTGGTTCTACTTCTGAGTTAGGAATTTATGAGATGACGGGTGAAGGCATGCGGGCGGTAAGTAACCCCTCCGAAATATTAATAACCCAAAAAGAAGAACAGTTGAGTGGTATCGCAATTGCGGCTACCATGGAAGGGATGCGTCCATTATTAATAGAAGGGCAGGCATTGGTTACACAAAGTGTGTATGGCACACCACAAAGAACCGTTACCGGTTTCGATTTACGCCGTCTTCAACTTTTATTGGCAGTGCTTGAAAAACGCGGCGGATTTCATTTTGGTTTGAAGGATGTATTTGTGAACATTGCAGGTGGTTTAAAAGTAGAAGACCCATCTATTGACCTCGCCATTGTTTGCGCATTACTCAGCAGTTTTGAAGATGTACCGGTTAACCAATATTATTGTTTCGCAGGTGAGGTAGGATTAAGTGGTGAAATAAGGGCTGTTAACAGAATTGAACAACGAATTGCGGAAGCGGAGAAATTAGGGTTTGAAAAAATAATTGTAAGTAAGTACAACACAAAATCGCTGAGCAAAATAAAATTTAATATTGAAGTAGTGCCATTGGCAAAGGTGGAAGAGTTGTACCAGTATTTATTCTGATCCCGCAATCAATTCTAAAGGCATTAAGGTTTAGCTAAGTTTATTCACACAAAGGCGCACAAGGCGCAAAAAGGTGTAAAGAAATTTTTTAACGTAAAATAAATCAGGTTTAATGATTATATTTAAACATGCAATTGCTTAAAACAATTTTTTCTGACACCCTTCATCTTTTTTACCCTCATGTATGTACAGGCTGTGGAAGTGATCTGGTGCAGGAAGATAATTTGCTTTGTTTAAGATGCATCTCCAATTTACCTCATACCAACTTTGCCCAACATGACAATAACCCAATTGAAAAAATATTTTGGGGAAGAATACCTTTGGCCGCGGCGCACAGCGAATTTTATTTTGCCAAAGAGTCTTTAATTCAACACCTCATTCATCAGTTAAAATACAAAGGCAACCAGGAGATTGGAATTTATCTTGGAGAATTGATGGGCCGGAGTTTGTCGGATAACAACCGCTTTAAAAATTTAGATTATTTAATACCACTTCCTTTATACCCCGACAAAGAAAGAAAAAGAGGTTATAACCAGGCAGCGGTTATATGCAAGGGTATGTCTTGTATAATGGATGTGCCGGTATTATCAGGCAATGTAACCAGGCTTCGGTTTACTGAAACACAAACAAAAAAACACCGTAGGGAACGCTGGGATAATGTAGCCGAAAGTTTTATGGTAAACGACAAAGAAAAACTGCGGGGGAAAAATGTTTTATTGATAGATGATGTGATTACTACCGGCGCTACTTTGGAAGCCTGCGGCCATTCAATATCGCAAGCTGGTGAAGTGAAATTAAGTGTCGCTACATTGGCGATGGCAACCAAATAACAAATTGCTTTCACAATTGCTTCCGGCATTTACCAAACAAATAAAATGCCTTAAAGCATAGCCCGAATGCAATTGGGAAATAAACTTTAATTTTGTCTCATGAAAAAGAACGGGTTAAATTTCCTAAGATCCAATCTTGCTTATTGCCTGTTATCGGTTACCCTTTGCCTGTTTGCAACTGCCTGCAAAAAAGATTCCTTTATTACAAGCGGTGATGTCAGAATTTCTACCAGTGTTGACAGTTTAAAATATGATACAGTTTTTACAAGCGTTGGCTCCATCACACAAACTTTTAAAATCACCAATCCCAATAACCAAAAATTGCTCTTAAGTAAAGTGAAATTGATGGGGGGCGCTACATCCGCGTTTAAAATAAATGTGAACGGCATACCCTCATCAGAAGTAAGTAATATTGAAATAGCCGCGGAGGACAGCCTATACGTGTTTGTTACCGTAAACATAAATCCTGATACGGCTAACCTGCCCTTTATAGTAAGGGATAGTATTCAAATACTATTCAATGGTAACAGCCGCTTTGTTCAATTAGAAGCTTATGGGCAAAATGCCAATTTTTTGCGTAACAGAATCATTAAAGGGAATATTACCTGGACCAATAACCTGCCATATATAATTTTAGGTAGTTTGCAGGTGGATACAAATGCCTCACTTACCATACAGCCCGGCTGTAAAATATATTCACATGCCAATGCCCCGATAATTATTGATGGCGCCCTTATTGTAAATGGAACCAAACAGGAAAATGTAGTTTTTTCCGGTGACAGGCTGGATGAAGAATATAAAGATTTGCCGGCAAGCTGGCCGGGAATTTATTTCAGGGGTAGCAGTAAAAACAATGTATTTACCCATACCATAATAAAAAACGCTTACCAGGCAGTAGTAGCAGAACAACCATCCGGGAATGCAAATCCAAAAATAATATTACATCAATGCATTATTGATAATGCTTATGATGCCGGGATACTTTGTGTTAACAGCAGCCTTGACGCAGATAACAGTTTAATCAGTAATTGTGGTAAAAATATTAATATTATTTTCGGCGGAGATTATAGATTTACCCATTGCACAGTAGCCGGATATTCCTCCTATATTGGCCACAAAAATCCGGTATTGACAGCAAATAATTTTGCTTCGCAAAATGGAGCTACATTTACGGCTGATCTGAATGCCAGCTTTAGAAATTGTATATTCTGGGGTGAAAATGGTTTGGTGGATAATGAGGTAATTGTAAATAAACAGGGAACCAATCATTTCAATGTAACTTTTGACAGATGTTTATTCAAAGCGAAAAATGATCCTGCCAACAGTATTTTTAATTCTCTAATCAGAAACCTGGATCCATTGTTTGACAGTATTGATGTTTCAAAACGATATTATGATTTTCATATTACCAGAAATAGCCAGGCATCTGGAATTAATAAAGGAGCCGTAACCGGATTTTTGAAAGACCTCGATGACAACAACCGTAATAATGGTTTGCCGGATCTGGGATGCTATGAGAAACAATAAAAGGGTTTCTGTCAATTAATATCAACAAAATCGTTTCTTATTCGTTATTTATCTATAAAAAATATAATCATGTTAAAACTATTAGTAACCACCACTGCAATTGTAACCTGCATGGCACAAACAAATAACCCATCTATGAACAATGAAATTTCTATACCGGAAAAGGTATCTGTAAAAACAATCTATGATTTTAAAGTAGAAGCGCTGGATGGTGGTACCATTGATTTTGCTACTTTCAAAGGCAAAAAAATATTAATTGTGAATACAGCTTCCAAATGTGGTTTCACCCCACAGTATGAAGGACTGGAAGCCCTCTACGAAAAATATAAAGATCATTTGGTGATCGTAGGTTTCCCCGCCAATAATTTCGGTGGCCAGGAACCAGGTTCAAATACCGCAATAAAGGAATTTTGCAAAAAAAATTATGGTGTAAGTTTTCCAATGGCCGCTAAAATTTCAGTTAAGGGCGGGGATGCAGCCCCCATTTACAAATGGCTTTGCAACAAAAGCGAGAACGGCGTATTGGATGCTGAAATCAAATGGAACTTCAATAAATTTTTATTGGATGAAAATGGAAAAATTATCGCCAAATTCGATAGTAAGGTTACACCAATGAGTGAAGAACTGACCAGTAAATTATAATTTTAATAACAATCAAAAAGACATCCGGGGTCATAAAAACTTTGGATGTCTTTTTTATTTTACTTTGTGCCGTGCAATTCGAAAAAATTATAGGACAAAAGGAGATCAAGGATCAGTTGATACAAATGGTGCAGCATAACCGGCTCAGCCATGCATTATTATTTTTGGGTAAGGAAGGAAGTGGGGCGCTACCATCAGCGCTTGCATTTGCCCAGTATATTGTTTGCGAAAAAGTAAATGGAAAAATAAAAAATATACCAGGAGCTTCCTTATTTGGAGACACCCTGCCTTCAGAAGGCCAACCACCCATCACCGTTGATTCCTGTGGCGTTTGTAGCGCCTGTATCAAGGCCAGTCAGCTCATTCATCCAGATATTCATTTTGCCTACCCGGTGATTCCCAAAAAACCGGGCGATAAACCCATCAGCACCGATTACGTTACTGAATGGAGGAAATTTGTTTCCAATCATCCTTATGGAAATGTATATGACTGGCTTCAATTTATAGGCGCTGAAAACAAACAGGGTAACATTACTTCAGAAGAGTGTAATGATATTACCCGTAAAATAAGTTTGAAGAGTTTTGAAAGTGAATATAAAATTTTGATAATATGGATGCCGGAATACCTGACTAAAAACGGCAACAAACTCTTAAAGCTAATTGAAGAGCCACCACCCAATACTTTGTTTTTATTGGTGGCCGAAAATGAAGACCTTATTTTACCTACTATTTTGTCAAGAACGCAATTGGTAAAAATCCCTGCGCTTACTAATCTGGAAGTTGAATCAGCATTAGCTCTTCAATCGGCAGTACCTGTAGAAAAAGCCCGGCAGATAGCCGCTTTAAGTGAAGGCAATTACAGGGAAGCCTTGCAATTATTGCAAAATGCGGAAGATGACTGGCAGGCGAATCTAAGGGAATGGCTGAATTTGATCGCCAGAAAAAACTTTGCAGGGCAGGTAAAATGGATAGATGAGATGAGCAAACAGGGAAGAGAAAAACAAAAACAATTCCTGAAATATTTTACACATCTGCTGGAACAGGCAATAAGACTTAGCGTGGTTGAGGAAAAGGCTACAGAAGCATTTTCTATCGCCGAAAACGAAAAGGATTTCGCCTTCAGGCTAAACAAGCTATGCAATATCAATCAGCAGGAAGCAATCGTACATGAATTAGACAAGGCCGGTTATTATATTGAACGTAACGCCAACGGTAAAATGTTGTTTCATGCCCTCTCCATCAAGTTGTATCATATTATTACCAACAATTCGCTAATTTTGATGAATTGAGGAAAAAGGACTGGGGAATGGAGTTGGTGTTTGCTTAATGAAATATCTTTCTCCGCTATATCAACATCATTGCGAATTCTGATCCCGGTTTTTTATCGGGATTAATTTATACTGCTTTCTTTATTAAACTGATTTAGACATCTGTCTGGTAAAAGTTGTATAAATAGTCACACTTCTTTACAGCTCCACATAGCTGAAAATATAAAGTGTAACAGTATAACCCGAAGAAACCGGGATCAATGAAGTTGGGCAATAAAATATTGCCGGGTAAAAATTTACCTGCTGCGGATTTCCGGTTATTTTGCAAAATGACTCTCCAGCCCGCCCCACAGTATTGTTGCAGGGCGCATCCTTTCCCTTGTTGATCATTTTATTTTTTACTATTTTAATTAAGCTGTATGGCATGTGGTAGTTGTGGATCTGGTAGCACACCTGGTGGTTGCCAAAGTCATGGAAGTTGCGCAAGCGGAAGTTGCAACCGGATGAATGTGCATGATTGGCTGGCCAATCTCCCTTTTAGCGATCCTGAGAGTGGATGCAGAATTGTAGAGGTTAGTTTTAACAATGGAAGCCGGAAAGATTATTTTAAAAATACCACCACCCATTTTTTTGAAAAGGGTGATATGATTACCGTGGAAGGCGTTAGTGGTTTTGATGTAGGCAGTGTAAATATGACTGGTGAACTGGTAAGGTTACAATTGAAAAAAAATAATATCAAAGAAGAAAGCCCGGATATAAAAAAAATTTTGCGAAGGTCAAATGATACCGACCTGAGTAAATGTAAAGAAACGAAAGCAAGAGAAAAAGCAGTAATGATCCGTAGCCGGGCTATTACAAAACAACTGAACCTTGATATGAAAGTAGCAGAGGTGGAAATTCAGGCAGATGGCCGCAAGGCGACTTTCTTTTACATTGCGGATGACAGGGTTGACTTTAGGGAACTCATCAAAATATTTGCCGGGGAGTTTAAGGTAAAAGTAGAAATGAAACAGATTGGCGCCCGGCAGGAAGCGGGCAAGGTGGGTGGCATTGGTAGTTGCGGCAGGGAGCTTTGCTGCAGCACCTGGCTTACCGATTTTAAAAGCGTAAATACCAATGCAGCACGCTATCAAAATTTAAGTATCAATCAAACCAAGCTTAGCGGGCAATGTGGCCGGTTAAAATGTTGTTTGAATTATGAACTGGATACCTATCTGGATGCACTTCAAAATTTTCCTGATGATTGTGATCTGCTTGAAGTAGCGAAAAGCCGTGCGTTTCTGGTAAAGAAAGATATATTTCGAA
>JAVHOI010000344.1:0-8880 GCA_036169975.1 Ferruginibacter sp.
ATTTCTTTGAAAAAAGAGTGGGCGATTATCAAAAGTCAGGGGTAATGGGTACCAGGGAATCACAGGCATTTTCGCTCGAAGAGGATTTCTAAAAAGTAATTAACACCTGTGGATAATATTAAGTTGAAGAAGTTCATTTTAATATTTAGTTTCCATCTCTCAAAAAAATAAAAAATATTTTCCCCTCTAAATAAAGTTTTGATCGCTATGCATGTAATTAAAAGAAATGGTAAATATGAATCCATCAAATTTGACAAGGTAACTTCCCGTATTGAAAAGTTATCCTACAGTTTAAGCCCCCTGGTAAATGCTATTGATGTTGCCAAAAAGGTAATTGAAGGGATTTACGATGGCGTACCCACTACCGAACTGGATAACCTTGCCGCGGAAACAGCCGCATCGCTGGCAACCAGGCATCCTGACTATGCTATCCTGGCATCAAGGATTGCGGTAAGTAACCTGCATAAAAATACCATTAAATCTTTTTCGGAAACGATGAAGAAAATGTATTTGTACGTTGATAAATCAAATGGTAAACAAACACCATTGATTGCGGATGATATATGGCAGGTGATTGAAGAAAACGCGGAATTATTAGACAGCACCATCATTTACGATCGTGATTTTGGTTTTGATTATTTCGGGTTTAAAACATTGGAGAAATCGTACCTGCTAAAGATGGATGGCAAAATTGTAGAGCGTCCGCAGCACATGTATATGCGGGTGGCAATCGGTATTCATAAAAGCGATATTGACAGCGTAATTAAAACTTATAATCTGTTGAGCGAGCGTTGGTTTACCCATGCTACGCCCACGCTGTTTAATGCAGGTACACCTAAAGCGCAAATGAGCAGTTGCTTTTTGCTGACCATGAAAGAAGACAGTATTGATGGTATTTATGACACGCTGAAACAGACCGCCAAAATATCGCAAAGTGCCGGTGGTATTGGGCTGGCTATTCACAACATAAGGGCTACCGGCAGCTACATTGGTGGCACCAATGGCACCAGCAATGGTATTGTGCCCATGCTCAGGGTATTTAACGATACCGCCCGCTATGTGGATCAGGGAGGAGGAAAACGCAAAGGCGCTTTTGCTGTTTATATTGAACCCTGGCATGCGGATATTTTTTCTTTCCTCGACCTGCGTAAAAATCATGGCAAGGAAGAAATGCGGGCAAGGGATTTATTTTACGCATTATGGATTTGCGATTTATTCATGAAACGGGTAGAAGCCAACGGGGAATGGAGCTTGTTTTGCCCCAACGAAGCGCCTGGCCTGAGTGACTGCCATGGTGATGCATTTGAAACATTATATGCCAGATACGAATCAGAAGGAAGGGCGAGAAAAACAATTAAGGCACAGGAACTTTGGTTCGCTATTTTAGATTCGCAAATTGAAACAGGTACGCCTTACATGTTGTATAAAGATGCAGCTAACAGTAAGAGTAATCAGCAAAACCTGGGCACCATTAAAAGCAGTAACCTTTGTACGGAGATCATGGAATATACCAGCCCTGATGAAGTAGCCGTTTGCAACCTTGCTTCTCTTGCCTTGCCCCGCTATGTAATCAATGGAATTTTCGATCATCAGAAATTATACGAGGTAACCTACCAGGCTGCCATTAACCTGAATAAAATAATTGATAATAATTATTACCCGGTTGAAGAAGCCAGGAATAGCAACCTGCGCCATCGCCCGATTGGCATTGGTGTGCAGGGATTAGCGGATGTATTTATATTATTACGCCTGCCTTTTGAAAGTGGACTGGCAAAAATCCTGAACAAAAATATTTTTGAAACCATCTACTTCGCGGCAATGACGGCCAGTAAAGACCTGGCGATAAAAGAAGGGGCTTACGAAACCTTCCAGGGCTCACCCTTATCAAAAGGAATTTTTCAGTTTGATATGTGGAACGTACAGCCATCGAGCCGTTGGGATTGGGGCAGCTTAAGAAAAGAAGTGATGGAACATGGTGTTAGAAATTCTTTACTGGTAGCGCCAATGCCTACCGCATCTACTTCTCAAATATTGGGCAACAACGAATGTTTTGAACCATACACTTCCAACATCTATTCAAGGCGTGTATTGAGTGGCGAGTTTATTATTGTAAACAAACATTTGCTGAAAGATTTGGTGGGCCTTGGTTTGTGGAACAATGATATGAAGAACAGGATCATCGCGGCAAACGGGTCTATCCAACAAATTAAGGAGATACCTGCTGATTTAAAAGAGTTGTATAAAACAGTCTGGGAAATTAAGCAACGAAATTTAATTGATATGGCTGCCGACCGGGGAGCGTTTATCTGCCAGAGCCAGTCGCTCAATTTATTTGTGGATAATCCTACAGCCTCCAAATTAACTTCCATGCACTTTTATGGCTGGAAGAAAGGATTAAAAACCGGCATGTATTATTTGCGCACGCAGGCTGCATCGCAGGCGGTACAGTTTACCATCGAGAAACAAGGCAGCGAAGAAATGGCTCCGGTAATTCCAAATACAATTGTTGTAGAAAATAAAAACAATGTGGAGGATATTGATCCTGACTTTATCGGCCCAACCTGTACTATGCAGGACGGTTGTGTAAGTTGTGGTTCGTAGATTTAAAATATTTTAGTTTGATGGATGCAGGCAATTATTTATCGCCTGCGTTTTTTTAGTACCGGTTAATAGTATCTAATTTTATGGAAGGCAAAATTTACAAATTCTCTTCCAGCAATATCATGAATTTTTTACGGTCAATCATTTTTGCGCCGAGGCTTTCGAGGTGTGTGGTATAAATCTGGCAATCTATTAATGTTACATTCTCTTTTTGTAACTGGTGGACGTATTTTATAAAAGCAAATTTGCTGGCATTGCTGGCTTTGCTGAACATGCTTTCACCAAAAAATACATTACCCAACCGGATGCCATATAATCCTCCAACGAGTTCCCCGTTTAACCAGGCTTCGGCGCTATGCGCATAGCCAAGCAGGTGCAATTTCGTGTAGGCGTCCTGTATGGCAGGCGATATCCAGGTGCCTTCCTGATCTTTGCGAAAAGCTGTTTTGCAATTATGTATTACGCTGGCAAATGCCCGGTTGATGGTGAAGCGGAGTTTACCATTGTTTAAAACGGTTTGCATGCTTTTGGTAACCTTCAGCTTTTCAGGAAATAAAACAAAACGGGGGTCGGGACTCCACCATACAATCGGTTCGGTTTCGTTGTACCAGGGAAATATGCCGCTACGATAAGCCAATAATAATCTTTCAGTATTTAAATCGCCACCAATGGCCAATACGCCATCTTCATCAGCCATGTTAACCGGTGGAAATATTAAATCATTGTTAAGCAAAACCATTTGGTAAAGATAAAATTTGTCGGCCAACTACTATTTTAAGACAAAAAAAACATAGATATTTTGTGATGAAAGTTGCCCAATGGTATTCAGTACAAGAGGGCGATGCCCGGCCGCCTACCCGACTTCGTCATTCAGGCCGGGATAAAACGTTTGAACAGGCAGGGATGATCTATATTGGGGTGCAGTCCGGACAAAAAATAAATTATTCCTGTTTGCGGGTAATTAACTAAAAATGTAAATATTCCGGATAATCCCACCGGACAAATTTCCCCGGTGCCTCTGGTTGGTTCGGTGATATTTAATTTGCAATCACCTCAATGGTGGCGCCAATGCCCCTTTCGGTAATGGCATCGCACATAGGTTTCAGCATTTCGTAACTACCCTCTTTAACAGCATATTTACCTTTACTGTCAATGATGATGGCACATTGCTCTGCCTGTTCCTTTGTGTGGCCGCATATTTCAATCAGGGTTTCTATTACCCATTCAAAAGTATTTATTTCATCATTCCAAACAATGAGGGTACAGGTATGCTCCGTAACGGTAAGGGTATCTGCCGTTTCTTTAAATTTTGTATTGGTGTAAGTTGCCATAATGCGGTGTTGTAAAATTAGGCCGAATTTTTTAAGCAATTGAAATGCAAAGCAACAATTTATGCATATATCTTGTCATAAAGATATTAAACATAGTAGTTTTACGTTTAAATAATCAGGGAATCCTGCCTTATGATGCGAATATCAAAAAAAAAGAAGGAGATGGCAAAAATAACCGGTAACCAGTCGGCGGTGGTATTGCCTTTTCATTCTCCTAACCGCAGCCTCTTTTTTTTAATTGAACTTATAGATACAATTCGGCCAGACAATGCTAAAGATTCCGCACAGGCTTCGCTTAAATTCAAGGCATTGCTGTATCAGATGAGCCAGGAAAAATCATCACTTTTTAGTTTACGAAAAGCATTGCTTACACAGTTTTTAAATACAAATATTATCATTGCGCTTACCGAAAATGGAATAGTCAGCAGCCGTGGTTTGGTGCAGGAACTAATGGGTAAAATAAAACATAAATTACTCCCCGAATTGCAGGCTCCGGATAATTTCCTGTTTGTGATTAATAAAATATTTTATAAGAAATCGGATCATATCTGGGTAGGTGGAATCAGCAATGATTTGTGGAAACAATTTTTTGAAGGGTTGGGAATTCAAATTAATTTAACCGAACCGAAGTTAATTAATCAGTTACAACTGTCTTTACAATTACTTGGTTATCGCGTTGCCGCCCTGGGGTTGGAAAAGGAAATTACCCAAAGGTTCGAAAAATCAGGCGATGCCCTTTATCCCTTTTTAGAGCAAAGCAGACTGATAAACGAATATCTGCACCGGCGCAAATCCAATCCCGAAGAATCAATTCAGCGGATACTGCTTGCCAATATCGCCGAAGCTTTGTATAATTGCAATCAAAGTATTCAGTGGATAAGGGAGCAGCGAATTGTATATGGTACAAGCCTGGCACAAACCTATATTTTAACCCGTTTGCAACAGCAGATAGACCGGCAGTTCATCATACTTGATGTGCTGGATGTGGATAGCAATTTTAATACCCCGCGTTTTGTTGAATATTTTAAAACAGTAGTGCATAATGAAAACCGGAAAAATTCCATCAAAGAATTCCTGAGCGAAAATACCGGTTACCTTGCCTACCAGATCGCCGAACATGGTGGAAGGATCGGAGAGAAGTTTATTACAACTACCCGAAAAGAATTCTGGCGAATGTTTCAAAGCGCAATGGGAGGTGGCGTCATCATTTCTGTAATAGCGATGATAAAAAATTTGTTGGGCAAAATGATGTTGGCTCCATTCTGGCAGGGCTTTTTATACAGTACCAATTATTCGATTGGCTTTATTTTAATACAGGATACAGGATCTACTTTAGCCACAAAACAACCGGCTTACACAGCCAACAATGTAGCCAGTTCTTTTGATGTTCAAAAAGTAGGAGAAGAACCGGATCTGAGAAATCTTGCCATTACAATCGCTAAAGTGAGCAGAACACAGTTAGCCTCTTTTACCGGCAATTTGGTTGTGGTTTTTCCTTTAGCCTATTTATTGGCTTTTCTTTTCTATACATTTACCGGAACCAGCATTGCAAGTGGTGAAGCCGCACAAAAATTATTAACTGATCAGCAACCCTTTCATTCCCTGGCTTTACTTTACGCCTGCTTTACAGGATTCTTTTTATTCCTCAGCGGCTTAATTGCTGGGTATGTGGAAAATTATGTTGTGTATGGTAAAATCGCGGAACGTTTGCGGCATCATTCAACATTTACAAATAATTTCAGCGAAAAACGCCGGTACAAAATCATTCATTATCTGGAAAATAATTTAGGGTCATTGATTGGAAATATTTCGCTGGGTTTCTTTCTTGGAATGGCTGGCTTTTTTGGAAAAACATTTGGAATTCCTTTTGATATTCGGCACATCACCATTTCAGCAGCTAATGCGGCTATCGGCTTTTTTGGATTGAACCACCAGGTGGATGCCAGGGAAATATGGTACACTTTATTTGGTGTTTTTGTTATCGGCTTTTTAAATTTTTTCGTAAGCTTCGGGCTGGCGTTTATTGTAGCGGTCAAAAGCAGGGGAATACATCTAAAAGACTACACCGAGTTTGCGGGTATATTATGGAAGTATTTTAAAAGATACCCCGGAGACTTTGTAAAGGCTCCATTAGTTAGAAAAGCGGAACAATTATCGTAATTTTTTCTAAATCAAAAATGATTAATCAACCTTCAAAATCGCTTCAGAATATTTAAGTCCCGCATTTAGATGTGTATTTGTAATAGCGCATTTAAGGCAGCATTCATTTGGCTTTTTATTGATTCATCAAATTGAAGAAAGCAGTTCCTGATTTATTAAAGTAGAAATTTTTTTGTACCCAATATATAATAACGAAGAAAAATCATTCTTCTATTTATGACCTGCAAAAAATGAAGAGCCAAAATATTGAAGGAGAAACCGATAAAAGAAATAATGTGAAAAGGTGTTGCTAAAAATGAAAGCCGGATACAATTACCTTATTACCTGAAACCTTCCGGAATCTATAATTTTACCGGACTTGTCGCGTAGCTGAAATATATATACACCCCGGTAAAATCCATCCAATGAAAGGTTAATACGCTGTCCCGATGGAATTAATTCGTAAACTTTTTTTCCCATGAAATTAAATAGCTGAAGCGAATAGGATTTATCGTAGCCCTGCTGCAATTCGAAATTTATATTCGAGGTAGCGGGGTTAGGAAAAAACTTAATGATTTTTGCCGAAACATCATCCCTGAATCCAGGTTTATTTTGTGCAAAAGAAGTATAAGTTATTCCAAAAAATAAAATTGATATGGTTATAAATTTTTTCAGTAAAGTAAAAGTAGTCAATTATTTCAAATCATAGGTATAAATGGAAAACGAAAAAAAATGCTATTTTATTTGATTTATGAAAAATGCTGCAATAAATAATCAACCAGCTAATCCTAAAGAGTCCACTTCTCAATTTTTCTATTGAATAATATGTTGAAAATTTGTCAACCTGGTTTTACAGGCGGCTAAAATTTGAAAGAAGCCTTTATTTAATTCTGAAGCCCCTATTACTTTATAATAGCAGGTGCAATATAAAATGTGCGCTGGAAAAAGAGAGAAAAACCTTCTTTTAATCACATTACACAGGAATTGAAGCCTGCCGGGAATAAAATATTACCGGCTAAAAATAGTCATTCATAATTATCAGGTTCATTTCCCATCTTCTTATCTTATAATAGTAACAGTACCTCTTATTTTTAATTTATTTGTATTGAAAATAACCAAATAAACATAAGTACCAGTGGGTTGTAGCACCCCATTTAACTTGCCATCCCAGGAAATAGCCTCACCTTTCACATAATAAACCAATTGGCCATAACGATTAAAAACATTTACTGTTGCATTGCAGGCAGCATCAAGAAACGGAATTCTCCAGGTATCATTTTTTCCATCCCCGTCAGGTGTGAATGCGGAAGGAACATATATTCCTGATACTACATTCACATGCACCTTATCTTCATTGGCACAGCCATAAATTGATCTGGCAGACAGTACGTATTCAATATCCCTTATGGGGGAAACTATGGGGGTTAGCTTTGTAATGTCATCAACATAATTATCAGGTGTCCACGAATATACCAGGTTTTCTCCTTCGGCTTTGCCATTTAAAATTATTGAATTACCAATAATCACATTCCTGTCGGAACCCGCATCTACTATTGGTTTTGCATGTACATTTATCATTATCGCATTTGATGCAATGCGACAGGAAGCCGATATTGCGGCATTCGCTTCTGATACTGTAAACCGATACCTGAAATCGCCGGCATCAGTTGGTTGCCGCTGATAAACACTTGTTGCCGCCCCTGAAATATCATTCCAGGTAGCCCCTTCATTGGTACTTATCTGCCATTGATATACAGGCGAAAGGTAGCCGGAAGAAACAGAAGTATTAAAATTATAGGTATTACTGTTTCCTTCGCAAACATTGATAGTATCGTTTGTAATTCCCTGTACTCTTGTAGTAATTAACTGACCGCATGGCCGAAAAGTAATATCATCCATTGCAAGATCATTCCCATTTCCACCGGGTGCGTTATTTGTCATGCGCAATACAATCCCTGATACATTTGAAGGAGTGGTAAAATAAAATCCATATTGTTTCCATTTTATCGTTTGCTCAACGGGTATATCTCCCGAATTATAAGATTGCAATACCTGCCCGTTTACTGTTTCAATGTTAAAAGTAATATTTGGCCTGATACTCTGAGCAATGTATTTCATGTTAAGCATCCAGGCCGCAAATTCATAGGTAGTATTGGGGCAAAGGCTTTTAACCGTGTCTAAATAAAAATCACTGGGCTCAAAAGAAGCATCTACGAGCATGAAATAACCGTTAGCATTGCCAGTATGATCACTTTGTAAAACATGCCATCCATAATTACATTCCATCCCTTTGTTCAAAAGTGCATAATATCCATTTACCGGGCAGGCATTGGTAACATACTGATAATTCGTAGTTGCGGCGGAGAGAGCGGAGCCGGGGCCATAGCCTGCACCAAAGGTAACATTCACCACAGGATCGCCAAGGCTGCCGTTGCATAATTGAGCATAAATTAAACAGGGGAAAATATCAGAAAATAACAAAAACATTGATCGCAAAAAAAAGTAACGGAGAAATAATAATTGGCCTGATATCATGTAACAAAAAATAAAATTCAATCAAATATATGCCATTTTGTTGTTAAATATTTTTTGGGAGAACCGGAAGATGTAGTCCAAATTTTTTGATTATCCTATTTTAGAAAAGCCTTTTAAAAAATATCCCGGTTGTCTTCAAAATTTAAAATAGTAATACACACTGGAAAATTATGGCAAAAAAAAACTCCAAATCAATATTTGACCTGGAGGCTTTTTAATTGTACTCGGGATGGGAGTTGAACCCACACGGGCATTACTGCCCACAGGATTTTAA
>JAVHOI010000345.1:0-1883 GCA_036169975.1 Ferruginibacter sp.
GGTCAAACACTGGGGTGTATGTTGGCTTTTTTGCAGCCGCCCTGCGTAGCTAATTTGAAATGCACCCTTGAAAAGCCACCTCTTGTAAAACTGTTTGTCAAACCTTACCTTTGCGGCCAATTTGGTGTATAGTGAAATTGATGCCTCATTGTGAACTGTCCATATACTATGCAATATGAATTATGAATAAAAAATGAAGTACATCAACGAAATAAACAAGCGAAAAACATTCGCCATTATCTCTCACCCCGATGCCGGTAAAACTACCCTAACTGAAAAATTATTGTTATTTGGGGGGGCCATACAAACGGCCGGTGCCGTAAAAAGTAATAAGATAAAAAAACATGCTACTTCCGATTTTATGGAAATCGAAAGGCAGCGTGGTATCAGTGTAGCTACAAGTGTAATGACCTTCGAGTACAACGGAAATTTAATAAACCTGCTGGATACGCCCGGCCACAGGGATTTTGCCGAAGATACCTATCGCACGCTCACCGCCGTAGATAGCGTTGTGCTGGTGATAGATAGTGTGAATGGGGTGGAAGAACAGACAAGGCGGTTAATGGAAGTAATCGCCATGAGGAATACACCGGTCATTGTATTCATAAATAAAATGGACAGGGATGGGAAAAACCGATTTGACCTGTTGGAAGAAATTGAAAATGAATTAAAACTACAATTGCACCCCATGACCGTGCCCATCAATAGCGGTAAAGATTTTAAAGGGGTGTATGATCTTCATAAAAAAAGTTTGATATTATTTGCTGCGGGCACCAGGGCCAATGATGAAGATGTGCTGGAAATAAATGATCTGAACAATTCCATCCTGGATGCCAAAATAGGAGAGCGGGATGCCGCTACTTTACGGGAAGATGTGGAACTGATTGATGGGGTGTATGGTGAACTTAACCTGGCTGATTATTTAGGTGGCAAAACCGCACCGGTATTTTTTGGAAGTGCGGTAAATAATTTTGGGGTAAAAGAAATGCTGGATACTTTTGTACGCATAGCGCCAACGCCCCGCCCCCGGCAGACTACAGAGCGTTATGTAAAACCGGAAGAAGATAAATTCAGTGGTTTTATTTTTAAGATACATGCCAACCTTGATCCAAAACACAGGGACCGGATTGCTTTTTTAAGGGTTTGCAGCGGCAGGTTTGAACGTAACAAATATTATAAACATGTACGGTTGGAAAGGGATTTCAGGTTCAGCAACCCCTATAGTTTTTTGGCCCGGCAAAAAGAAGTGATTGACGATGCATATCCCGGCGATGTAGTAGGTTTGTTTGATACCGGCAATTTCAAAATTGGTGATACGCTTACGGAAGGGGAAAAATTTTATTTCACCGGGATACCTTCCTTTTCGCCCGAAATATTTAAGGAAGTGCAGAACAAAGACCCGATGAAAACCAAGCAGCTTGAAAAAGGTTTACTACAGTTGACCGATGAAGGAGTGGCGCAGTTATTCACCCAGTTTGGCGGGAATAAAAAAATAATTGGTTGCGTGGGTGAGCTACAATTTGAAGTGATACAATACCGCCTGCTGCAGGAATATGGGGCCTCCGTACAAATGAACAGCCTTCCATTTTTTAAGGCCTGCTGGCTTACCAGCAAAGACCCCAAAAAGCTAACTGATTTTATTAAATTTAAGCAGGCGAATATCGCTGAGGATAAAGACGGGCAATTAGTTTACCTGGCACAAAGTGAATGGTTCCTGAATACCGAAAGACAGAACAACCCGGATATTGAATTTCATTTTACGAGTGAGATACATAAGTAAGATCAATGTGAAAATGTGAAAATGTGAAAATGGGAAAATGGGAAAATGTGAAAATGTGAAAATGAGAAAATGAGAAAATGAGAAAATGAGAAAATGAGAAAAT
>JAVHOI010000346.1:0-6743 GCA_036169975.1 Ferruginibacter sp.
TAAAGAAGAATTTAAAGAAAGATTTTAGCGCCTTTAAAACAATAAAAATCGCGGTGCTGGGCGATACCGCCACACAGTTTCTTATACAGGCGCTTCGCGGAACAGGTTTTGAACACGGCTTTGACCTGAAAGTTTGGGAAGCGGATTTTAACCAGATAGAACGACAGGTGTTTGACAGCACATCGGAACTTTACGAATTTAATCCGGAAATTATTTTAATATTTCATTCCTCTCATAAACTTCTTGGCAAGTTTAATAAACTATCACCCGAACAATATAACAGCCTGGCCGATTCGCAACTGGAGCTGGTGAATAGTTTAAGTACTGCGATACATGAGCAATTAAAAGCCAAAATCATATATTATAATTATACCGAAATAAACGATTCCGTATTTGGAAATTATGCCACCAAACTGGAAGCATCGTTTTTGTTTCAATTACGCAAGCTTAATTTTAAGTTAATGGAATTTGCCGCGGGGCATCCATATTTTTACCTGTGCGATATTTCTTCATTGCAAAATTATTACGGCAGAAGCGGGGTTTTCCAAAGTTCCGTTTATATCAATACCGAAATGGTTTTAAGCATAGATGTTTTGCCAAAGGTAGCCGCCCGTACGCTTGACCTGATAAATGCAATGCAGGGTAAAATAAAAAAATGTTTAATTCTCGATCTGGATAATACGCTTTGGGGCGGGGTAATAGGAGATGACGGGCTGGAAAATATTCAATTGGGCAGTTTGGGAATTGGTAAGGCGTTTACGGAATTTCAATACTGGATAAAAAAATTAAAAAACCGGGGCATTATTCTGGCAATATGCAGCAAAAATACCGAATCGGTTGCGAAGGAACCTTTTGAAAAGCATCCTGACATGATTCTGCATTTGGATGATATTGCCGTATTCATGGCCAATTGGGAAAATAAGGTGAGTAATATCCTGGAAATTCAAAGCATCCTCAACATAGGTTTTGATTCAATGGTTTTTCTTGATGATAACCCGTTTGAAAGAAATATGGTTAGGGAAAATATTCCAGGTATTACCGTGCCGGAATTACCCGAAGATCCGGCAGACTACCTTGAATTTTTATATCAGCAAAACCTGTTTGAAACCATTTCGTTTTCAAATGAAGATTTGGAAAGAACCAAACTGTACCAGGTAGAAGCTAAAAGAATGGTTCAGCAAAAAAGCTTTACCAATGAGGCGGAATTTTTAAAAAGTTTACAAATGGTTTCATTGGTTGAGCCCTTCAATAAATTTAATACGCCGAGGGCAGCCCAGCTATCTCAAAGATCTAATCAGTTTAACCTTCGTACCGTTCGTTATACGGAAGCCGATATAGAAAAGATAGCCAATGCGGATGAAATATTTTCATTTGCTTTTACGTTAGAAGATAAATTTGGAGATAATGGAATGATTTGCGTTATCATCCTTAATAAAGAAAACAGGGATACTTTATTTATAGATACCTGGCTGATGAGTTGCAGGGTATTAAAACGGGGTATGGAAAATTTTGTACTTAATACCATTGCTCATTTTGCCAAAGAAAAAGGTTATACTTACGTAAAAGGTGAGCATATACCCACCGCTAAAAATGAAATGGTGAAAGACCATTATTTGAACCTGGGTTTTCAGCCATTGGATGATTGCTGGATAATGGATGTTACCGGTTATAAAGAAAAGGAATGTTTTATTACTATTAAATAAACTTTATGGAAAAAAGCAAAATTATACAACAGCTTAATGAAATTTTTATTGATATTATAGATGATGAAAATATCAGTTTAAAGGAAGAAACTACGGCTGGCGAAGTTGACGGATGGGATTCACTTACACATATCCAACTGGTAGTGGCCATTGAAAAACATTTTAAAATCAGGTTTACAGCAAAGGAAATTCAAAGCTGGAAAAATGTAGGGGAAATGATAACCTGTATGCAGGAAAAGGGAGTATAATGTTTAACTTAAATGATAAATATGAAAAAAACTTCGTTGTTTCAAATGAAGTTTATTCAGGGTTCATTCAGCTTTTTAAGGATAAAAACCCACTGCATACTGATTGGGATTTTGCTATGGATAAGGGTTTTAAAGGGATGGTAATGCATGGAAATATTCTGAATGGATTTTTATCCTATTTTATTGGCGAGTGTTTACCCTCAAAAAATGTAATCATCCACTCACAGTATATTCAATTTAACCATGCCGTATATTTAAATGATGAATTACAGTTTAATGCTACAATCATTGGTGTGTACCCATCAGTAAATGCGATTGAATTTAAATATGATTTTACAAACCGGGAAGCAAAAAAAGTTGCAAAAGGTAAATTTCAAATAGGATTGTTTCAATGAATATATTAATTACCGGAGGCGCCTCTGGCTTAGGTGAAGCCATAACCAAAAAGCTTGCTAAAGATGCCAATAACCGCATTTGGTTTACTTTCAGCAAATCCCGGGCGAAAGCTGATTTAATAACAACCGAATTCAGTAATACGGTTTCCATCCAATGTGATTTCAGCAATAGTTTGTCCATAGCAGATTTAAGAGAAAACATAAAGCGGTTTGATCCGGATGTTTTAATAAACAATGCCTATAATGGCGAGTTTTTAAAGTCGCATTTTCATAAAATAGCGCCGGAGGAATTTATGGATGACTTTAAAAACAACATCATTCCTGTAATTGAAATTACACAGGAAGCCATTAGTGTTTTTCGTAAAAAAAAGCGGGGAAAGATAATAACGGTTTTAACGGCAGCGCTGGTAAACGTACCGCCAATTGGATCATCCGTGTATATTGCCAATAAGGCCTACCTGGAAAAATTGACCAAGGTATGGGCTACTGAAAATGCGAAATTCAATATTACCTCAAATGCGGTTTCGCCTTCTTTCATGCAAACAGGGCTAACATCAAATATGGATGAAAGATTAGTGGAACAAATAAAGGAGGGTAATCCTCTGAAAAAAATACTAACTGTAGAGGAAGTAGCAGATACGGTCTTCTATCTTGTAAATGCTTCCGCTCAGTTAAATGGAATAAATATTTTATTAAATGCGGGAACAAGCCTTAAATAAAAAAAACGAAGCTATTTAATTGTCCGGTGTAACTATTCGCCTAATTGTTGTTTTTAAAGGTGAAAAAATTAGACATGATTAGAATTAATTTCTTACCGTTGTTAGGAATCTGATACAGGCAATTAATCGTTCCGGAAATTTATCACCTTGCTGTTCGGTTCAGTGAAGTATTTTAATTTAGCGAGGAAACAGAAACCAAAAAGAATGAATCAATAAACTATAGAAACATGCTATATACATCAATAATATTTGTACTGTTTTTTTTATCAGTTTCTATATTATATTATCTGTTGCCAGGTAAATTTCAATGGTTATGGTTATTGATATCCAGCCTTTTATTTTATGTTTACAGTAATCCTGCTTATATTTTCGTACCTGCATTTATTATTCTCACTACCTATTACGCAGGCATTCAAATAGAAAAAGCAGGTTCATCCAAAAAAGCCTTTAAATATTATCTAATTGCCGTTATCGCGAATATTGCGGTACTGGTTTTTTTTAAATACTCCAATTTCTTTACTTCTACGGCGTTTGATTTTCTAAATTTTAGCAGGCAACATTTATTTAAAACAACAGAAATAATTAATAATTCGTTATTGGTAAAAGTTTTTGTTCCGTTAGGAATATCCTATATCACCTTTCAGGCAATTGGATACCTTATTGAAATAAAAAGAGGTAACCATACCGCTGAAAAAAGTCTTGGGCATTTCTCCGCGTACCTGCTTTTTTTTCCAAAAATAACTGCCGGCCCTATCGAACGGGCGCATCATTTTCTTCCACAATTAAAACAGGCGAAAATTTTTGAAAATGAAAATGTAAGCGCCGGACTAAAATTAATCCTGTGGGGTTTTTTCAAAAAATTAGTTATTGCGGACCGGTTAGCCCTTTATGTAAGTGCGGTGCTTGATAAATCTGAAAATTTTTCAGGGATACCATTGTTATTGGCGGCTATTTTTTATGTCATTCAATTATATGCCGATTTTTCGGGCTATGCTGATATGGCGGTAGGCTTTGCGAAAATATTTGGATTTGATATTATTCAAAATTTTAACAGGCCACTGTTGTCCAAATCAGTTACAGAATTTTGGCGCAAATGGCATATTTCCCTTTCTTCCTGGTTCACCGATTATTTTTACACGCCAATAGTTATTGCAAAAAGGGATTGGGGCAAATGGAGTGTTGTATATGCCTTCATTATCACCTTTGTTGTTTTGGGGTTCTGGCATGGCGCCAACTGGACTTTTATGGTATTTGGAGCATTACAGGCTTTGATCCTCACCATGGAATTTCTGACCCGAAAAATTAGAAAGGGCTTTCGTAAAAAGATACCTGGCTTTATCAATACTATTGCTGGTATTGCTTTTACTTTTGCCTATTTCGCATTTTCACTTATTTTTTTCAGGGCAAATAGTATTTCGGAAGCAATGACGATTATTCAAAAAATTGGTATCAGTAAAGGTTCTGTTTTTATTGAATCTAATCCTTCTTCATTAATATATTCTTTTCTCGGAATATTGGTTTTATTACTTGTTGAAATGAAATTGGAATATTACAAAGGAAGTTTTTCATTTTTTTATCACCGCCATTGGCTGGTAAGAAATCTTTCTTATGCGGCTTTAGTCATAATTATTTTATTAATAGGCGTATTGGATGGCGGGCAGTTTATTTATGTTCAGTTTTAATTGCTAAAATATTCACATGACTTTGACAGACAAAATAAAAAAAAATAAATACTTTTTTTTCACCTTTAAGTTAATTCGATTCTTAATCATTTTATTTCTTCTTGATTTTTCGATTGGCCAGGGTTTAAAACACTTTTATTTTAAGCAACAAATAGGAAGGCAGTACAGGGCTTTATATTCATTAGAAAAAACTAATGAGGATATATTGATATTTGGTTCTTCGAGGGCTTACAATAATTATGTGCCTGATGTTTTTGAAGCCAGGCTAAAGCAAACCTGTTATAATACGGGCAGTGCCGGTCAGTTTATTTTGTATGATTATGCTTCTTTAAAAGCCATTTTAAACAGGTATGCTCCAAAACTAATTTTTTTGGATTTAATCCCGGGTGAATTCAGGATTGAAAACGATTCTTATCAGCGGTTATCTTTTTTATTGCCCTTTTATAATAAAGACACCGCAATACGATCCGTTGTAAATTTGAAAGGGCCTTTTAAAAAATTTAAACTTTACTCATCCATATATCCCTATAATTCTACGCTGGTAGAATTGGCGGCTGGTAATACCGCTTATTACAAATCAAGAAACGCTGTTGAGAAAGGGTACAAAGCCATAACTGGAATTTGGAATAGCCCGATATCAACTGAGACTCCACAGCCTTATCCTTTAGATACACTTAAAATAAATATTTTTAAATCTTTTATAAGGGATTGTCAAAAAGCAGGCACAAAACTAATTGTTGTATGTTCCCCTACCTACATGAATGTTAATTCAGGAGACTATTCTATTCTGGCCGCTGAAAAAATTGCCAAAGAGCAAAATGTATTATTGCTGGATTTTACAAATGATGCCTTTTTTAATAGCCACCCCGAATTATTTGATGAACCCCTCCACTTAAATAAAAAAGGCTCTCAGGTATTTACAAATATTTTAATAGATAAAACAATTGGGAAATAATAAATTTTCGAAACTATTATTTGATTGTCCCCTGTTTTAACCGGGCAATAAAGTAAGCGCCGGTGTTTTATAATTTGCGGGCTTTAAGTATTTCATTTCGTTTTTTTTATGATTATTAATTATTATTGTCCGGGATAAGTTTTTAAAATAAGGATGGTTTTTAGCCTGCTCTTTCTCATGCTTGCAGTTGCTGCTAAAGTATGCATTACACAAAATATACGAACTTTTATAGGCAGCCTGTTTTTTCCCTATACTTTATTAAATAAAAAAGCTCATCATTTATATTGACTTTAAACCTACCTGCTTTGCAGGTGGTAATGTCCTGACGGCTTTGCCTTTAAAATTGGTTTTTTGGTGCAAAGCTGTATTTTAAAAAGCTCTTTGGGCGCTGTTTTCAATCCACCTTCTTAGAATGAGGTTGTTGAATCAGTTAAAAATATTATGTACATGGGATAAAAAATAATCCTGCCAATAACCGCTAAAAGAGGATATAACTAAGTTATATTTACAACCTCAAAAACCTTTAAATAGTTACGCCATGAAAAACATTTTTGTCTTTACTATTCTGTCTTTTCTTTTATCAGCAGGCATGCCCGCGGCTGCACAGGATGCTGCCACTGAATGGACAAAACATGGCGCTAATAAATGGTTTTACAATATGGAATGGCTCAACGGGGCGAAGTTGAAACCGCATTCATCAATTGATAAGAAGGAATTTGCCAGTCAGTATCATTTAAATAAACAGTATTGGGATAAGGCTTTCGCATTTTTGAAAAATCATAATCTTGATTCACTTCCAAAAGGTAAGTACCCAATTGACGGGGATGATGTAACGGCTTCGGTTACGGAAGATGCTACAAAGGATTTTGAAAAAACCAACTGGGAATCGCATCGTAAGTTTATAGATATACAATGTATTATTTCCGGCGAAGAAAAAATGGGTGTTTACCCTGTCGCGAAATCGGTTGTTACAAAGCAATATGATGATAAAAAAGATGTGGCCAATTATAAAGCGCCTAATAAGTTTTATGTTGCCGGGCC
>JAVHOI010000346.1:6843-8749 GCA_036169975.1 Ferruginibacter sp.
TTTATTGGGGATAAATTATTTACCAGCTTCTTATATCCGGATACTTTGGAAAAACCGGTGTTATATCCCGTACATGCGGCCAATGGAGCCATTGTAACAAGAGGCTTTCCCTTGAACCCGCAACCCAACGATGCCACCGATCACCCGCATCATATCGGGATATGGTTCAATTTTGAAAATTTAAACGGGCTCGATTTCTGGAATAATTCTTATGCTATTCCAAAAGAAAAAAAACATTTGTATGGCTGGATAAAAACCGATCGTATCCTTGAAACATCCGGGGGCACAAAGGGCATATTATCTTATCACGCCAACTGGACCAATCAAAAAAATGAGGTGTTGCTGGAGGAGACGACCCGCTTTGAATTTAGCGGCACCCCCCGTCAGCGCATCATAGACAGGGTAACTGTTTTAACGGCTAATACAGATTTGCTTTTTACGGATGCCAAGGATGGTATGCTGGGGATCAGGCTGGCGCACGCCTTACAAATGCCAACGGATAAGAACCAGAAATTTACGGATGATAAAGGCAATGTCACCGTTGTAAAAGGTGGAACCGATACTGTGCCAAACGGCAATTATATTTCGAGCGAAGGAAAGCGGGGAGATGAGGTGTGGAGTACAAGAGGAAGGTGGTGCAAGGTGTATGGCAGGATGGGAAACGATTCAGTAAGTGTAGTAGTCATTGATCACCCATCCAATCCCAATTATCCAACTTTCTGGCATGCCCGGGGCTATGGTTTATTTGCCGCTAATCCATTAGGCGAAAAAATATTTACCAATGGTAAATCATTTAAAAATCTTCAGCTAAAAAAGGGGGAGGCTGTTAGTTTTCGGTACAGGATAATAATTGATGAAGGCCGGAATACGATTACTGAAAAACAGGTGAACCAATTGGCTGATAAGTTTGCAAAGTCAAGGTAGTGTTGCCCAATCCATCCTGTAGCCTGAAATACGGATTGCCTGACAGACAGGTATTTTTAAAACCTGAAATCAGTAAATTATGCAATTAATTTCAGGAATTATGTAACACGATGAAGCCAATAGCTCTTTATCTTTATACTTTGTTTTCATAAGGGTAATGATTAAAAAAAGGGGGTAGGATTTTATTCTACCCCCTTTTTTATTGTATTCAGTATCTACATTACACCAAAAATATTAAAAAGAAAACTGCCCTGTTTTATAAATTACCTCCCATCGCTATAAGCCCTGTCATTATTCCATTGTGTACTTTCAGGATTTTCATTTTCACTTCTTTCCAATACATCTGAATCAACCAGCCGGATTATTAGTAAATAATTTATAAATTAAGAAAATGCAGGTAATCACTTTTTCAAATAATTATTAATACGTTTTTTTTAGTGGATATTTTCTGTATTATCTACTTTATATCATAACCTTCTTTACCTAACTTGTGTGCTCTTAGCTTCGATAAATTCAATTACTCAACTTTCGTTTTTATGATACGATCTGTTTACTGCCTGCTGTTTTTTGCAGCCACCAGTTTATTCCTGACCCAATGTATCCTTCCCGAAAAAAAAGAATATGACGAGGTAAAGTTCCACGCCATGCTCCGGCATTACTGGAAAGATATGATGGCGCTGAAACCGTTGGATGCTACCGTGTTTGGTGATAACGGACGGAATGATCAGTTTGCCAATACTTGCACGCAGGCATACCGGAATGAAATAAAAAAATTTTACCAGCGCTATGGCGACAGCCTGAAAACCTATACCCCGCTTGTAATGAATGAGCAGGATAGGTTAAGTTACAAGATACTTGCCTTTGATATTTCGAAGGAATTGGAAAGAACGAAATTCGAAAGCTGGAAAATCCCTTTTACGCAAATGGGCGATGCCGGTAATACGCTCTCCGGAAATATTGTACTGGCAATGGGTCAATTTGG
>JAVHOI010000347.1:0-8720 GCA_036169975.1 Ferruginibacter sp.
TGATTTTTAAAAATTAAAGCAGGTCATTTTGCGAAAGGTAAGGAGTTCTGAAATTAATTGTTGTTGCTTTTGTTCCCCCATTTTTTTAAATTAAAACATAAATGAATCCCGATTTGCTTTGGTCTGTTATTTGTTGTAATAAAATAATTAAACTAATTATCATGAAAAGGGCAAAATTTACAATGAATCAAATTCATATTGGGGATGAAGTCTTATTTAAAGATGCCCATCCAATACAGCACAATTTGTTATGGAGAGTGGTAAATAAACTATCCAACAACCGGATAATAGTTGAAATAAGGGAAATGGGCTTTGCGGAAAAATTTATTATTTCGGTGAACGATGTGATTAATATTGAAAAAAACCGTCTGGCTTTATAACCTGAAAATGGATTAAATATCCACATTTTTTTATTGGCTTTGTGCATAAAAATCAGTAGTAAAAATACCGATAGACAATATATTTACAATACCAAAATATTTTTATATGAAATATTACGCTGGCCAGATAGTTACGCTTTTAGATACTGAATATAAACCCGCAGGCAGGGCGGTAATCTGCCAGTATGAAAAATATTCCGGAAAGTATGAAGTTGATTTTATTTATCCCAATAAGGAAAAAGCGGATAAGATTTCGGTTCCTGAAGAAAGGTTGATCCTGGTTCCAGGGTTCATCCATCAGTGATTATTTTCCTAATTAATTTTTCTCCCATCACTGTTTCACGGTTTAATCTACCACTTATTGTTGCTATTATAATGCAAAAATAAAAACGAAAAAAACTTTTACCCCCAAACAAACTTATCAGCCGTTATCGGTTTCCATGTTCAGGTAATGCCTTTTGTATTCAAGCGGTTTCTTTTTAATGATCAGTTTAAACTGGTGGTTAAAATGGGAGATGTTATTATAGCCACATTCATAACATATTTCTGAAACATTTTTTTCATCTTCCGCCAATAACCGGCAGGCATAGCCGATCCTTACTTCCATCAAAAATTGTATGTATGTTTTTTTTGTTTTGTTTTTAAAATACCTGCAAAAAGATTGCCTTGTCATATTCAAAAGCGCCGCTACCTGGTCAATCGAAATTTTTTCATTATAGTGATTAAAGGAATACTCTAATACAAGTTTGATCCTATCCGTATCTGTATCCGATGGAAGCTTCATAAAACCTTTGGAGGAAAGCGGGATATATTCTTTGCTATCAGCGATTTCTTCCAGCATGGACAACAGGTAAATTAATTTTTTTCCGGACGGGGCAACCAGCATTTTATTAATGGTGGCGGATAAACTATTTTTTGTTTTGCCAATCAATTTTAATCCACGGTCGCATTTCGTTAAAAGGTCTTTTATTTGTTTCGCCTCCGGCATATTTAAAAACGGGTTCCCAAAGATAGCAGGGACGAATTTTACGCAGATGGCTTCTCCGGCGGCTTTACCACTTTTAATAATATGGCCGTATTCGTGCCTGAAACAGTGTGGCAAATTAGCGCCGATTAATAGCATATCACCGCTTTTAAAAGGTCCGATATGATCGCCCACCAGCCAGGTGCCGGAGCTTCGTTTAATAAATAATAATTCAATTTCGGGATGATAATGCCAGTTGTTTAACATCCGTTCGCCAACATCCCTTCTTACCAGGAAAGAAGATTGTGGCGATGAGGTTATCTGGCGCAATTCAGGCTTCATACATGACCATTTTGAAAACAAGGTAAGGTAATATAGCACAACTATTTGAATAAAAAACGGTATGATATACCGCGGCTTAAAACTAAGTTTACATGCGGATGCGGTGAGCCGGAAAGGAAAACAAACGATTGGTATGATTAAAACGGATTTGCTGTTATAAAAGAAATATTTTTATTTGATGATAGAAAATTCACCGGGAAAGTTTCCATTCATTTTTAGATAGCATTGCTTCCGCGTTATTTATCCATAAGTATTTAACTTGCTCTACTGATTTAAAAAATTAATTTATATGCCATCATTAACCAACAAGTCTTACCGGTTTGCTTTTATCCTCATTACCTCCCTGTTCTTTTTATGGGGCTTTGCGCACAACCTTGATCCCATTTTAATCCCGCATTTAAAAAAATCATTTACGCTCACTACCACACAATCCACGCTGGTGGATTCAGCGGTTTTTATCGCCTATTTTTTAATGGCATTACCTGCGGGTTTTATCATGAAGAAGTTTGGCTATAAGATTGGGATTATTACAGGGTTATTATTTTTCGCGGTTGGTTCATTTTTATTTATACCGGCCGCCAATAACCAGTCGTATAATTTCTTTTTATTCGCCTTGTTTATTATCGCCTGCGGATTAACTATTTTAGAAACCGCCGCCAACCCTTACGCATCTTCATTAGGTGATGCTGAAACCGCTACCCAACGGCTCAATTTTTCCCAGTCTTTTAATGGCCTTGCCGCGGCATTGGCGCCCGTTATCGGGGCACGGATAATACTCACCAAAGGTTATGCCGGCGGCGAACTAAATGCGATGACAGAAACGGCAAGAAAAGTAGCGTTGGCTTCAGAAGCTTCTTCCGTTAAATTGCCTTATTTTATCCTGGGCACCGTGTTGGTTTTAATTGCGGTTATTTTTGCCTTTACCAAATTGCCGGTGATGCAAAAAGGGGAAGGGCATGTTGCGGGTAAAAATATTTTACACGCCTTCAGGCACAGGCATTTATCATGGGCGGTAGCAGCCCAGTTTTTTTATGTAGGTGCACAGGTCAGCGTTTTTAGTTTGTTTATTTTATATGCCACCAAATCCGCGGCCATTAGCGAGGTAAAAGCCGCTGATTATTTAGGTGGTTGCGGACTGGCTTTTTTAATTGGAAGGTTCCTGGGAACTTTTTTAATGAAGTATATTAAACCTCATCGCCTGCTTGCATTGTATGCTACCCTCAATATTTTATTGTGCATAATTGCCATTACGGCACATGGTATGATAACCGTACATGTTGTAATCGGTATTTGTTTCTTCATGTCAATAATGTTCCCAACTATTTTTGCCCTTGGTATCAGGGGGCTTAAAGGCGATACGGAATTTGGAAGCAGCCTGATCATCATGTCAATTGTGGGCGGTGCCATACTTCCCCGGATATTCGGTTATATCAGTGACGGAACAGGTAATATTCAACTGGGGTACTTTGTACCGCTTGCGTGCTTTGTAGTCATATTATTATTTGGATGGAAAGGATATAAAGTGAGGGGCGAGGAGGGAGGAGTGAGGAGTGATGAATGATGAGTGATGAGGAATTAATGAATTAATAGAAATTGGTCTATGAATGGTTGGTATCAGTTATTAAAACAGGCCGTCATTTTATTTTTATCATAATACAATCATATTTTAAAACAGGATAACAATATGAAAAAGTTTTTTATTTTATTTTCAGTAATGTTTTTCTCCATTGCAATTTTGCAGCAGTTGAAGGCGCAGGAAAGGTACCAGGCTACCTGGGAGTCATTAAAAAAATATAATACGCCTGATTGGTTCAGGGATGCCAAGTTTGGGATTTTTATTCACTGGGGTGTTTATTCAGTTCCCGCTTTTGGTTCCGAATGGTATCCACGGCAGATGTATCAAAAGGGATCCAAAGAATTTATGCATCATGTAGAAACGTTTGGGCCGCAAAATAAATTTGGCTACAAAGATTTTATTCCGATGTTCAAAGCGGAGAAATTTAATCCCCAACAATGGGTGGATTTATTTAAAAAAGCGGGTGCCAGATATGTAGTGCCGGTAGCCGAACATCATGATGGGTTTGCCATGTATAAAACGGCCATGTCTAAATGGAATGCTTTTGAAATGGGGCCTAAAAGAGATGTGATTGGAGAACTGGCTGCTGAGATAAAGAAACAAGGTTTAATCTTTGGACTATCTTCTCATAGGATTGAACATTGGTTTTTTATGAACGGGGGCCGCAGGTTTGAATCGGATGTATTGGATCCTGAATACGCGGATTTTTATGGACCTGCAAGGGAAGAAAATGAAACGCCTTCGGCTGAATATATGAATGACTGGTTGCTGCGTAATACGGAATTAATCAACAATTATCAGCCACAATTATTTTGGTTCGATTGGTGGATTGAACAACCCGCCATGGATCCCTACCGCAAATCATTTGCGGCATCTTATTACAACAAGGGGCTTGAGTGGAATAAAGGCGTGGTTATAAATTATAAAAACATCGCTTACCCGGATAACACGGCTGTGCTTGATTTAGAGCGTGGTAAGCTGGGTGGAATAAGAATACTTCCCTGGCAAACGGATGATGCGATTGGCAATAAATCCTGGGGGTTTGCGCAGGGCAATACGTTTAAAGATGCGCAATATGTTATTACCAATTTGATAGATATCGTTAGTAAAAATGGCAACCTTTTATTAAACATTGGTCCAAAATCGGACGGCACCATTACCGATGAAGAAACCCAAACTTTATTGGGCACGGGCAAATGGCTGGATATAAATGGCGAGTCTATTTATGGCACCCGGCCATGGAAGGTTTTTGGCGAAGGCCCTACGGAATCGGCCAGTGGAAGTTTTGCAGATCAGGCAAAACCATTTACGGCGAAGGATATTCGCTTTACTACCAAAGGGGACGTGTTGTATGCCATTGCCATGGGACAACCCGTTGACAATACCAGCATTAATGCATTGGGTAAAAAGGCAGGCAATGGTATCATTGCATCAGTAGAAGTTGTCGGCAGCAATGAAAAAATTTCCTGGACTCAGCAAGGCGGTGTATTGGTAATAAAGCCTTCTAAAACATATCCATCCGCAAATGCGGTGGCTTATAAAATAATGTTGAAAAAATAGCATGGTAATATGAAAGCATTGATTTGTACAAAACCCGGCACATTTGATTTTATCGAACGGGCAATGCCTGAACCAGAGCCTGGCCGGGCAATATTAAAGATAAAAAGAATTGGTATTTGTGGAACGGACATGCATGCTTTCAAAGGCACACAACCTTTTTTTACCTATCCAAGAATATTGGGCCATGAACTGGCCGCTGATATAGTTGATGCCGGTGGAGCAGAAGGATTTGTTGCCGGCGAAGCCGTTACTTTTATTCCCTATTTTAATTGTGGTAAATGTATTGCCTGCCGAAACGGATTGCCCAATTGTTGCACCGATATAAAAGTATGTGGTGTGCATGTTGATGGCGGCATGGCGGAATATCTTTCCGTGCCCGCTTATGCGTTGGTAAAAAGCGAAGGCCTGGGATATGATGAGCTGGCATTGATTGAACCGCTGTCAATTGGCGCTCATGGCGTTCGCAGGGCCAATGTGCGGCCCGATGAATTTGTATTGGTTATTGGCGCCGGGCCAATCGGTCTGGGCACTATGGAGATTGCTCGCATTGCAGGCGCCAAAGTAATCGCACTTGATATTAATGAACAGCGGTTGCGGTTTTGTAAAGACAAACTTAAAGTAACCGATGCTATAAATGGCGCTGCCGAAGATGTTCTGGCCCGCTTAAAAGAAATTACCAATGGCGATATGCCCACCGTGGTGATTGATGCAACCGGCAGCCAGAAAGCCATCAACAACGCATTGCAATACCTGGCGCATGGGGGTAGGTTTGTATTGATCGGTTTACAAAAAGAAACGTTTAGTTTTAGTCACCCCGAGTTTCATAAACGGGAATCCACACTAATGAGTAGCCGCAATGCAACAAGGGCGGATTTTGTCCATGTAATTGATTCCATGAAAAAAGGATTGGTGGATCCAACAACCTATATTACACACCGCGTAAAATTTGATGGATTGAAAGACGTGTTTGAAAGCTGGCTGGAGCCGGCAACAGGGGTGATAAAGGCGGTAGTTGAAATGGATGTCTGATATCTGATTTGTTGATGTCAGATTTAAGTCTGAGGCCTGATTTTTTGATGTTTGATTTTGTTCAAATTGGTAGTTCATTTTTTTGTTGTGGATCTTGATTTATGAATGATTGAATGAAAACAAATGAGCTTCGAAATAAACTGCACTAAAGCCCTGAAAGGGCGTAATAATGAATCCAGGAAAACGCACGATGAAATGAAATAAACGCAATAACAAATATTGTGGAAAATGTTGCCAAAAGGTATGCGGTACAAGGGAGTGACACAACGATGTTGAATAAAGGTATTTCGCCTGTACCAAAATAAAAACGAAATCTATTTACTTCAAATACCAATATTGCTAAACGATTTATAAACTAACACACATGATAAAACGATTGACACTTGCGGGCATTTTGTTTTTATCGGCGATAGTCGAAATGCAGGCTCAACAACCTCAAAAGCTATGGTACAAAAAACCGGCGAAGGTATGGACCGAGGCATTGCCAATAGGCAATGGCAGATTGGGCGCTATGGTATTTGGTGGAGTTACCGAAGAGTTGATTCAATTAAACGAAGCCACTTTATGGACCGGCGGGCCGGTAAGAACGAATGTGAATCCCAGGGCTTATGATAATTTATTGCTGGCGAGAGAAGCATTGTTTAAAGAAGAAAATTATGGGAAAGCTTATGAGTTTGCAAAAAATATGCAGGGATATTATTCGGATTCTTACCTGCCGCTGGGCGACTTAATCATTCACCAGCATTTAAAGGATACGGTGGCATCATCTTATTATCGTGATCTTAATATCAGTGATGCAATTGCCACTATTAGATTTACCATCAATGGAATTACGTACACCAGGGAAGTAATCAGTTCCGCTCCGGATCAGGTAATTATTATCCGGCTTACCGCTGATAAACCCGGTGCGTTAAACTTTACCGCCGGCACTAAAAGCCAGTTAAGGCACCAGCAATTTGTGATCAGTAATAATGAGGTTGAAGTAAAGGGAAAAGCGCCTTCGCATGTAGAACCCAACTATGTTAAATCAGCCAATCCCAATACACAGGACGATGTAACAGGTTGCCGTGGAATGCGGTTTGACTGGCGTATTAAAGCTATCGGTAAGGGGGGAACGATTAGTTCGGATACAACTGGTATCACGGTAAAAAATGGCACGGAGGTTTTGATCTTTATTTCAGCGGCTACCAGTTTTAATGGTTTTGATAAATGCCCTGATTCGCAGGGAAAGGATGAAACAAAAATTGCGACGCAATTCCTGAAGGATGCGGTGAAAAAAAACTGGACTTTATTGAAGCGCAATCACCTTGCGGATTTTCATCATTATTTTAACCGGGTGAATTTTAACCTGGCCACTCCTGCCGGTAATAAAAATGCAGCGTTGCCTACAGATGAGCGTTTGCTGGGCTATACAGAAGGAGCGAAGGATCCCTCGTTGGAAACCATGTATTTTCAATTTGGAAGGTACTTGCTTATTTCCTGTTCAAGGACGAAGGAAGTGCCTGCCAATTTACAAGGCATCTGGAACAAGGAATTGCGGCCGCCGTGGAGTGCGAATTATACCACCAACATCAACGTGCAAATGAATTACTGGCCGGCCGAACCGGCCAATCTTTCGGAGATGCATCTTCCTTTGATGGGCTTTATTAAAAATGTCGCAACTACAGGAGCGGTTACGTCTAAAGAATTTTATCATACCGGCGGTTGGGCACTGCATCACAATAGTGATATCTGGGCATTGAGTAACCCTGTGGGTGATATTGGTAAAGGTGATCCGATGTGGGCCAACTGGACGATGGGCTCACCCTGGTTATCGCAACATTTGTGGACGCATTATGCTTTTACGAAAGATAAAAAATTTTTGAAAGAAACCGCTTACCCGTTGATGAAAGGCGCAGCGGAATTTTGTATTGATTTTTTGGTGGAAGATAAAAATGGGTTCCTGGTAACAGCGCCATCCTTCTCTCCTGAAAATAGTTTTATTGATGACAAGGGCAATAAGGGAAGCGCTTCGATTGCCACTACAATGGATATGTCCATCATCCGGGATTTGTTTACCAACCTGATTGAAGCGTCGAAAGAATTGAATGAAGATCCAGCATTTCGTAACCTCATCATAGCAAAGCGGGATAAACTATTTCCGCTACACATTGGCAAAAAGGGAAACCTGCAGGAATGGTATAAGGATTGGGAAGATGTGGATCCACACCACCGCCATGTATCGCATTTGTTTGGTTTGTATCCGGGCCGGGAAATATCGCCTTTGCTTACGCCCGGATTTGCGGCCGCCGCAAAAAAATCATTGGAGTTGAGGGGGGATGCCGGTACCGGCTGGAGCCTGGCATGGAAGGTTAATTTTTGGGCACGTTTACTGGATGGCAATCACGCTTATAAAATGATTGGTGATCTGTTGCACCTTACCGGGCAGGAGGGCACCAATTACGCCAAAGGCGGTGGCACTTATGTAAACCTGTTTGATGCACATCCGCCATTTCAGATTGATGGGAATTTTGGTGGAATATCGGGCATGATTGAAATGTTATTGCAAAGCCATTTAGGCGAAATTCACCTGCTGCCTGCAATGCCTGATGCATGGAAAGAAGGCTCGGTAAAAGGCCTGAAAGCAAGAGGCAATTTTGAAGTGGGTATCAACTGGAAAGGCAATCAATTAACAAGCGCACTGATTAGTTCCGGCTCGGGTGGAATTTGTAAAGTGAGAACCGCTGTTCCAATCTCCATTGAAGGAGTAAATGCACAGTCGGTTGCAGATGCCAATGGATATGTCTTAACTTTCAATTCTGTTAAAGGAAAATTGTATAAAATAGCCCCAGCAAAAAATTAAAATACAGAACACGTGAAATTATTTAAA
>JAVHOI010000348.1:0-1855 GCA_036169975.1 Ferruginibacter sp.
AGATACAAGAAATTTGGCATTGATTTTTACGATGCGAATGGCACTACCAACGGAGCCACGCTTCCTGTGCCAACCGTTTATATTATTAACAGGGAAGGCGTAATAATTTTCAAACATTTTGACCCTGATTATAAAAAAAGGGTTACTGTTCAGGAGATTTTATCCCATTTGTAATTTCGATAGTAATTCTTTAAATAGAAAAATTGTAAGGAAGCCGACAAGCCTTCGTCACAGGTAAGATAATTGTATGTCAAATATTAAAGTAATTCAATACGAAGAAGCTACTGGCAGGCTGAAAGAAATATACGAAGGCTTGATTGAAAAGAGGGGTAAACTGGCTGCTGTACATACCATACAAAGCCTGAACCCTGATAGCATTATTGCTCATATAGAATTGTATATGACGATCATGTTCAGCCAGAGCCCACTATCAAGGGCGCAAAGGGAAATGATCGCCGTGGTAGTTTCCGCGGCCAATGACTGCGAATATTGCCAACAGCATCACGGAGCGGCTTTAAACAATTATTGGAAAAACGAAAAAAAAGTACAAAGTTTGCGAAAGAATTATGAAACAGCAGGATTGAATGTGAAGGAGACTTTATTATGTCGGTATGCAATTGACCTTACCCTGCATCCGGATCATTTTGGGATAGCAAACAGAACAGAAAGTTTACGACAAGGAGGATTTGATGACAGGGCTATTTTGGATGCGACACTGGTGGTGGCTTATTTTAACTTTGTGAACCGTATCGTTTTAGCATTAGGAGTTGAAACAGAGGAAAAAGCCGGGGAAGGATATAAATATTAAAATATAATAGTAATGACAATTCAACAATCGGTACAGGTTATTTTTAAGCAACTGGAAGACTCTTTGGTGCAGCTAACCAATGAACAATATTGCAAAAAGATTGATACACTTTCCGGGGCAACAATTGGCCAGCATGTAAGGCATGTGGTAGAAATGTTTGTTTGCTTACAGGACGGGTATGCATCAGGCACTGTAAACTATGAAAATAGAAAAAGAGATATTACCATTGAATCGTCAAATGAAGTAGCCATCAATTTAATGCGGCATATTAATACATCGTTATTTGATCAGAATAAAGAATTAATTCTGGAAGCAGGTTTTGATGAAAACAGCTTTGAATTAAACCGGATACCTACTAATTATTTTCGGGAGATAGCCTATAACCTGGAGCATGCCATCCACCACATGGCATTAATAAAAATCGGTATTAATGAAGTGTCTGAAGTATCACTGCCAGAGGGCTATGGAGTTGCTTCTTCTACCATTAAATATCGGCAGCAACTTGCACATTAAGCGCTGTAAACAAATCAATGAAACGAAAAGGAATCAGAAGAACAATAATCATTGGCATTTCATTTTTGTGCTGGTTAGTATTTGCACAGAGTTGTATGAAATTCAGAATAAGCGATTCGGCGGCAAAAAAACAATTTGCTGCCGTTGGTGTGTTGCTGCAAACCGAAACAATAAATGTAGATGGATTTAAATTACATTATGCAAAAACGGGCAATGACAGTTTTCCCACTTTGCTTTTTCTGCATGGATCTCCGGGTAGCTGGGATGCTTTTAGTGTTTACATGAAGGACAAAGATTTGTTGGCAAAATACCGGATGGTTTCTATCGACAGGCCAGGGTTTGGCTACAGCCAGTTTGGGGACGCAAAAAACCTGTCAGAAGAATCAGCCATTATAAGCCCATTATTAAAATACCTGCAAAACGGAAAACCTTTTTGTGTAGCGGGCCATTCATTAGGTGGTCCAATGGCAATAAAATTAGCGGCCGATAATCCGGGCTTTTTTAAGAATATAGTTTTATTAGCAGCTTCTGTTG
>JAVHOI010000349.1:0-1840 GCA_036169975.1 Ferruginibacter sp.
ATACAATTTAAACTATCCGCTTCCATGGTAAAGGGCACCGATTCCCTTAAAATTATTGGATTGGATTTTAACATCAGCCCAGTTTTCGCAGAGCCGGTAAAAGTTACCACATCCTGCGATGTAACCTGATTAAGCAGATCGCCTGCGCTGCCACAAATTAATTGTAAAGCGCCTTCGGGTAAAATACGGGAAGCAATAATTTCTTGTACAAAAGCCTCCGTCAAATAAGAAGTAACGGTTGCAGGTTTCACGATGGCAGGCATACCCGCCAGCAGGTTTACCGCTATTTTTTCCAACATCCCCCATACGGGAAAATTGAATGCGTTGATGTGGATAGCCACACCTTCTTTGGGTACCAAAATATGCGTGCCCATAAAAGTATTTCGCTTTCCCAAATTATGGCTTTCACCATCAATACAAAAAGATTCATCCGGAAATTTTCTGCGCAGCGATGCATTGGCGAAAAGGTTACCGATGCCCCCTTCTATGTCCACCCAGCTATCTGCTTTGGTAGCGCCGGTTTGGTAACTGATCGCGTAAAATTTATCCAGGTGGCTTCTTAAATGTATTGCAAGCGCCTTCAGCATATTGCCCCGTTCATGAAAGGTCATTTTGCGCAAAGCGGGGTTCCCCACCGTTCTCGCATAGCCCGTTATTGAAGCAAAGTCTAATCCTTTTGTAGTAGCGATCGCAATAGCTTCACCGGTTACCGCATTGTACAAATACTGCCCATCACCATCGCCTGTGATCCATTTGCCTGTGATATAGTTTCCGAGCTTGTTCATATAGCAATTCGTTTGAACTACAAATCTACTAATTGATTAGCCGATGATTTGCAGTGTGCCGGCAATTAATAAAATTTTCAATTTATCTTCCGTACTGTACCGTTTGGGTTAAAAAACGTTTTGCAACCAATTAACCATAAAAAGGAAGTTTCTTTACGTTAATCACAAAATTTATTAAAAGGGTGTTTCAAAATTAAAGTAATTCATTTTACTAATTGTTGCTCACTTTACAAGGCCGGATAAGGGCTACTGTGAATACCTGAAACATTTGAAACATCTGATAAAAACAACATGGTTCGCCTAAATGTTTTTATTAAAAAGAATTATCAAATTGAAAAAACCGGACTTACTTTATGCGCAATAAATTAAAAACAGGTTTTTTCTTTTTTTTTATCTAATTTCCAGAGAGCATCCGTTAATAAAAATAGCTGGCAGGGTATTATCTTATCATTTATTGCAGCAACTCTTTTTAAGTTGCGCTTCTATATTTCATTTGCCAACCGGATTATAAACAGCCTTGGTTTAAACTTAATTCATCAGCCTTTTTATAATTAATATCTTTGAAATGTCCTCAGGTTATTTTATTATTTCATTTCAACCGGAATTGATATGTCCCTAAATCGAATTTTGGCATTTAGCAGCTCAAGGGTGGGCAATGGCGGTTACCTCGAAACCGCCGCACCTGTTATTAAAACTTTTCTTGGCGATAAGGTCTTGAATATAGCTTTCATCCCCTTTGCTTCCGTTGGTAATAATTATGATGAATATACTTTAATGGTGAAAAAGGGGTTGGAAGGTTTACCTTTTTTAATTGATACGGTAATGCCGGCCAATGCAAAAGAGGTGATTGAAAAAGCGGATGTTATCCTGACAGGCGGTGGTAATACTTTTAAATTACTGCATGATATTTACGAATTCAAATTGCTGGATATTATCCGTGATAAAGTAAATAACGGCGTTCCTTATATTGGATGGAGTGCCGGATCAAATATTACCGGGTCCACCATTGGAACTACCAACGATATGCCGGTTATAGAACCCAAAAGTTTTAATGC
>JAVHOI010000350.1:0-5339 GCA_036169975.1 Ferruginibacter sp.
GGCAGGTTGGGTGCATTGGCCCCGGGCTGTTCTACTCTTTTAGAGGTGCTGCCCTCACTGATTACATTAAAACGCTCATCAAAAAATATAACACTAAGGTAAGCTTTTGGTATAACGCCTGTGGCATTATTATAATCCGGGTTGGTAATACTGCTGAACGGGGCGCTGCCGGCAAGCTGTGTTTGTATAGCGGTGGTATTACCCTTTAGTACTGAGCCGGTAACCCCGCTGCCAGTGATGGCCTGTACCAACCCGGTTATAATATCATTTACAAAAGAAGCTCCGTTGGCAGTGTTTGTAACCGGTGCCTTGTAATAATACATCGTGTTGGCACTTACCTCATCACCCGCCATTACCTTCATCAGTACATTGGGGCCAATTTTTTTTGTTGCCAGGTTGCCTATCCTGGCTACATTGGCACTGGTATTATTGGTCCACCCGGTACCGGTAGTTTGGCCCGGTATGCCTGATATGGCAAACCTTGCCTTTACCTCATTATCCGCAGTGGGGGTACCATTGGCATCCACCTTGCCAAACAGGGGTTCTTCATTGGCTGCCCGCTGTGTTTCCATCGTGCAGGAGTTGCTGCCTGTATGGGTTTCTTCGGTCAGTATCATCCGCACATTGCCCTGGTAATCCCGTATAAAGAAATCAAAAGCCCCCCTGCCCCCCGAAGGGGGGCAGGCACGTCTATACTGCCGGAGAGAGATGATTTTTCAAAGAACAAATTTTGATGCTAACAACCCTTCATTGGACTGGGATGGAACCTATAAAGGAGTGAAGCTGGGCAGTGATGTATTTGTTTATATGGTTATTATTGTTTACGATAACAATGGCATACTCACCTATAAAGGAAACGTAGCATTGATACAATAACAGCTTTTGTTTTTGCCTGGGCCAAACATTCCTTGTAGCATATTTCCTACCTATAAATATTATGTCAAAAGAATCATCTTTTTGTGAAATAATAATGAATTTAATGCGTTTCATGAAAGAGGATTCTTACACAGCATCCTGACTAAATCCAAACACATGAAAACCTATGTACACATTGTTTTGTGTTGCATAACAATGATCCTATCCTTTCAGGAGGGATCTGCACAAGACATTCACTTCTCACAATTTTTTGAAGCGCCGCTATTGCGCAATCCAGCGCTGGCCGGTCTTTTCTCAGGCGACTTTCGTTTGCAGGCAGTTTATCGCACCCAATGGCAAAGTGTTACGGTTCCCTATCAAACCACTTCCATCAATGGCGAATTTAAAATGGCTATTGGTAAAAGTGAAGATTTTGTAACAGTTGGCGGGCAGATATTATACGATAAAGCTGGTACAATCGCTCTTACCGCCACTCACATTTTACCAACCATTAATTATCACAAATCGCTGAGTGCCGAAAGGAATATGTACCTGTCTTTAGGTTTCATGGGCGGACTTGTACAACGCAGGTTTGATATGAGTAAGGTAACTACCAACAGCCAGTTTAATGGCACCGGATACAATAGCAGCCTTTCCACAGGGGAACCCCTTGCAGCCCCATCCTATTCCTATTTTGATGGAACTGCCGGAATGAGTTTCAATACACAAATGGGTCAGGGAACGGAGAACAATCTTTTTGCGGGAATCGCCTATCATCATTTTAATAAAAACGCGAAAAATTCATTTTATACCAATAACAATTCATTGACTACCCCAAAATGGGTTTATTCCGCAGGAGCTAAAATGGCAACCACTGATAATTCCTATATAACCATACATGCCGACTATACCCGGCAGGGCGCTTATACCGAACTGATAGCCGGCGCCATGCTAACCTACAGATTGGATGATGCGGAAACCCCAAGATATTATATACATGGTGGTGCGTTCATGCGTTGGAAAGATGCGCTGATACCCGTAGCCAAAATAGAAATAAAGCCTTTAGCCATCTCCGTAAGTTATGATGCCAACATATCCAAACTGAGTGCGGCCAGTGGCAGCAGGGGTGGTTTTGAAATGGCATTGTCTTATCAAAAATATTTAAGCCGCGACAATACCAGCAGGGATGCTGTAAGATGTCCAAGGTTTTGAAAAAATGTCCGATCCTCATTTCAAAAGTCGTGTGCTAATGAATAATATCTTTTGTTTTTATGGATTGTTTGGATAACAGAAGAGCTCCCTTAACCGGGAGCTTTTTGTTTTTATATGATAGTAAAACACGATTGGCTGAATTAAATGCTTATAAGGTAGTCAGCCTTCCCGAAAGGATTTTTTTTAGTGCGGGAATTCTTTGGTAACTCAAATAAATTCTATACGGCCACCTCATTTCAACATCACTTCAGGAAATTATTTTTGGATATTTTTTTACTGAGTATAGACGTAGGATGTGTGTTGACCCGGGAATTAACGATGCCGCGCTGTGAGCCTACCCTAATTTATTCATCGGCTGATAAAACTGCCACGGATAGTTGCAGTTATTCAATATTCTTTGGGTTCCATCTTTGTATGCCGAACCCTAACGATAATAATTTCTTTTTCTGTAACCCGGTAGGCAACCCTAAAATGATGCAACTCATACGCCCTAAAACTTCCATCATTATTTTTTCTGTACTTATCCGGAGGATACATTTCAGGATGAGTAATCAGTTTGCGGGTAGATAATAAAATATAACTTTTTACTTTTTCCGCATTTTGATATGACTCCCTTAAAATATATTTATACACTTTTGCTAATTGGTTTTGTGCCACAGGTGGCCACCATACTTCTTTTACCATTTAGCCGCCTGTTTTTCCATTTCGTCCTGTGTAATAAAATTACCGGTTTCTGCCTCTGCTAAAGCTTCGTCAATTTCTTTGTTGTATTGGTCAATACTTATATGTTCAACAGTATCTGTGCGACTATTCAAAAAAGTTTTTAACAATAACAGTATAGATTTTTTTTCTGCTTCGTTAAGCTGTTCCAAATAACCTTGTAATTTTTGGTCTAATATATTTGTCATAATATTCATATTTATGCACAAATTTACTTTTTTTCTTATCCAAAAGGATGAAGTTTATTAATTGATTTGTGCATGTTTCCAACTCCTGCACTTTATACATTTCCGTGCTTTCTTAACCAGGTAATTGATGAATTATATTATAGAGACTTTATTCACCTGATGAAATTCATCTTCTTGTCCAATGCTCTTAACAGATATGCATCATAATTATTCCAGGCTATTAAATCTTTAATTTTTCCTCCCTTATTATCCAAAAAAAATCAGTATATCCTCAAAATTAATAACCCTTAAAATATTCAACCGCGAGTTCATATCCCTTTAATCCAAGTCCGCTGATAACGCCCGCACTCTTACCGGATACATGAGAAAATTTCCTGAACTCTTCCCGGCCAAAAATATTTGAAATATGTACTTCAACGACCGGGGTTTTTATGGCGGCGATCGCATCGCCCAGGGCAATGGAAGTATGCGTGTAACCACCGGGGTTGATGATGATGCCATCATAAGAAAATCCAACACGCTGTATTTCATTGATCAACTCCCCTTCTACATTACTTTGAAAATAGTGGAATTCGATTGCCGGGGATTTTGTTTTCAGTTCGTCAAAATACTGCTCAAAAGACTGATTGCCATAAATGGCTGGTTCCCTTGTTCCCAGGAGGTTGAGGTTGGGGCCGTTGATGATTGCGATTTTCATTTTACAAATTTAAAACACGAATTTTTAAAAGACGAATTACACGAATTAAAAGCAGGTAATATTTTAACTCCATTGGCGAACTCCCTGGTAGGTTGAGGAATTCAAATCTTGATATTCAATTCTTAATTCTTAATTATCATCGCTATAAACTCATCAAACAAATACCTGCTGTCATGCGGGCCAGGAGTAGCCTCAGGATGATACTGTACTGAAAAAGCAGGTTTATCTTTTACTCGTATGCCCTCTATTGATTCATCATTTAAATTCAGGTGGGTTATTTCTACTTTGGCGGATGCCCTTACAGCAGCCGGATCTACACCAAATCCGTGGTTCTGTGTAGTAACCTCACATTTACCGCTGATGATATTTTTAACCGGGTGATTCAATCCCCTGTGGCCGTGGTGCATTTTAAAAGTTGGAATACCATTGGCCAATGCCAATATCTGATGACCCAAACAAATTCCAAATAAGGGGATGCCATCTGCCAGGATTTGTTTTACGGTATCCACTACATAATCCAATGGTGCAGGATCTCCAGGACCGTTACTTATAAAATAACCGTTGGGATTAAAAGCCTTTAGTTCTTCATAACTGGTTTTTAAATTATGAACTTTCAGGTAAGCCCCTCTTTCCGCAAGACAGGTTAAGATATTTTTCTTGATACCACAATCCACTACAGCTATCCGAATGTTGCTTTCAGGATTTCCTACAAAATAAGGTTCCTGCGTTGATACGGAAGAAGCCAGTTCCAGTCCTTCCATAGAAGGAACTTTAGCTAATCGGGCTTTTAAAACTTCCATATCCAAAATATCTGAAGAAATAATACAGTTCATCGCCCCCTGTGTGCGTACATGGGCTACCAGTGACCTTGTATCCACATGATCAATAGCAATCACCTGTTGCTGTTCAAAATAAGCCTGTAATGAGCCGTCCGCCTTAAACCGGGAATATTGCTCTTCCAGGTTCCTTCCTATTACCCCTTTCACTTTTGCGCCATCACTTTCTACCTCCGATTCCTTTACCCCATAATTACCAATGTGTACATTGTTCATAATAAGTACCTGCCCATAATAACTGGGATCAGTAAATACTTCCTGGTAGCCGGTCATTCCGGTATTGAAACAAATTTCACCGGTGGTGGTACCGGTTTTACCAAAAGCTTTACCATAAAACAAGGTGCCATCTTCCAATAATAAAATGGCCGTTTTTTTTCTTTCAGGTGTTGACATTTTTTTTAAGGTGTTTTGCAAAGAAAACAATTGATTGACTTATTAAACAAATAAATTTTGAACATGATGAAATTAGCGTGCCATTAAGGCGTTAAGGCGTTTTTTATACATTTGGAATTAGCCTGCCGTTAAGGCGTAAAGGCGTTTTTTGATTATTGATGACTCTGTTTGCCTGTAAAACACCTCACAACTTCTCAACGTCTTCACTACAATTAATTTAAAACACAATCAATGATCCCAAATTGTATGCAGTACAAAGGAGTCCAGATTTTAAAACACCTCACAACTACTTAACGTCTTAACGCCTTAGCGGCTATTAATCTAAATCACAATCCAATACAACTACTTAACGTCTTAACGCCTTAACGGCTATTAATCTAAAACACAATCCAATACAACTACTTAACGTCTTAACGCCTTAACGGCTATTAATCTAAA
>JAVHOI010000350.1:5439-32405 GCA_036169975.1 Ferruginibacter sp.
ACACAATCCAATACAACTACATAACGTCTTAACGCCTTAACGGCTATTAATCTAAAACACAATCCAATATCCCCAATGGTATGCTGTATAAGGAAGCCTATAGTTATCGGCTGACACAACGATGAAGACCAATACGCCCCTGTTCGGACAATTAAAGAATTTACTTTTCCTTTACTTAAAGCCCCTTTATAAAAAAGCCCCGATATTAAAACCGGGGCCTTATATAATTTATTTTATTTTCAATTTAGGCTTCCCCTTTTTCTTCAGTTGCAGTACCGGTAGCTTCTTCATCTTTCACTTCAACCGCTTCTTCAACGGTTGATGTATCAGCGGCTTTCTTTTTACCACCGCTACGCCTTGTCTTTTTAGCTGTTTCAGTGCCGGCGGCAGTGCCAATACCTTTACCATATATTTCATTAAAGTCAACCAGTTCAATCATCGCGATTTCAGAAGCATCACCTGCTCGCTGACCCAATTTAATGATACGGGTATAACCACCCGGACGGCTTGCTACTTTAGGGGCAACTACTGTAAACAACTCCTTTACGGCAGCTTTATCATTTAGGTAACTAAACACAATACGGTGATTGTGCATAATCAATTCCTTGCTGCCGGTATGTTTTGTTTTGGTAATCAATGGCTCTATATAAATACGTAAAGCCTTTGCCTTAGCCAATGTAGTGGTGATCCTTTTGTGTGTGATCAACTGGCAACCCAGGTTCATTAAGAGCGCTCTTCTGTGCGAAGCAGTTCTGCTTAAGTTGTTGTTTTTATTTCCGTGACGCATGACATTTTGTTTTTAAATTCGTCCGTACCGTGTCAGGATTTACAGACTACTAATGAAATAAATTACTCAATTTGAAAATTTGAAAATGAAATGCAACTACAACATTGAGTAATTGAGCCATTGAACCATTTTCAAATTATTTTATTCGTCATCCAGTTTCAACTTGCTCAGGTCCATACCAAATCCCAATCCTCTTTCATTCAGCACCTGCTCAATTTCGCTCAAGGATTTTTGTCCGAAGTTCCTGAATTTCATCAGGTCTTCCTGTTCATATTGTACCAACTCGCTTAGTGAATTGATCTTAGCCGCTTTCAAACAGTTAAAGGCACGTACCGAAAGATCAAGATCTTCCAGCGGGGTCTTTAATACTTTACGTAATTGCAAAGTTTGTTCATCTACCAGGTCTTCCTTCTTATCTTCCTTCGTATCAAAAGTGATGTTCTCATCCGTGATAATCATCAAATGCTGGATCAGGATGCGACTCGCTTGTTTTACCGCTTCTTCCGGCTGAATAGTACCATCGGTAATTACTTCCATGACCAGTTTTTCAAAATCCGTACGTTGCTCAACACGGGTATTTTCAATACTGTATTTTACATTCTTGATAGGTGTATATATTGCATCTACCGCTATGTAACCAAAATGAGAATTTCTTTCCTTATTATCTTCGGCAGGTACATACCCTCGGCCTTTGCCAATGGTAATTTCAATATCAAGTTTGGCGCTGCTATCCATTACACAAAGCAACAGTTCAGGATTCATCACCTCAAAAACAGGAGTAGCTTCCCCAATCATCGCGGCGGTAAACTCCGTTTTATTTTTAATGGAAAGAGTAATCTTTTCAGTGCTCACTTCATGATCCACTTTCTTTTTGAAACGTACCTGCTTCAGGTTCAGAATAATTTCAGTAACATCTTCGGTAATTCCCTTGATGGTAGCAAACTCGTGATCGGCGCCAACAATGTTGATACCAATAATTGCGTAACCTTCCAATGAGTTTAGTAATACGCGGCGTAATGCATTACCAATCGTAACACCATAACCAGGTTCAAGCGGACGAAATTCAAACTGAGCTTCAAAATCATTCGCTTTCTGAAGTACAATCTTATCGGGCTTAACAAAATTTAAAATGGCCATTTGTATTTTGTTGTTTTGCCCCTATCCCCTAAAGGGGGACAAGGATGTTTATTTAATATTTTACAAATCCCCCTTTAGGGAACAGGGGTTTATTTAGAGTACAATTCCACGATCAACTGTTCCTTGATATTTTCAGGAACACTTTCTCTTTCAGGGTATGCTATAAAAGTACCTTTCAGTTCGGTTTCGTTGAAATCAATCCAGATGAACTTTGCATTTTTACCACGTACATTACCGGTAATAGAGGCATTCACCGCACTTTTGTTTTTCAACCCAACGGTTTCACCTGGTTTCATGGAATAAGAAGGAACGTTTAATACTTCCCCGTTAACAGTAATATGCTTGTGGCTAACCAATTGGCGTGCTGCCTGCCGGCTTGGAGCAATTCCCATACGGAACACGGTATTATCCAGACGGGCTTCCAGTAATTTAATCAGGTTTTCACCAGTAACCCCTTTAAGCCTTGAAGCTTCATCAAATGTTTTGCGGAATTGCTTTTCAAGCAAACCGTAAGTGTATTTCGCTTTTTGTTTTTCACGCAACTGTAAAGCGTACTCGCCTAAAGTTTTACGTTTTCGGGTCGCACCATGCATACCCGGGGGGTTACTGTTTTTAGTTAACCACTTACCATTACCTGTAATAGGTTCTCCAAAAATTCTGGAGATTTTTGTTTTGGGACCTGTGTACCTTGCCATTGTATTATGTTGTAGATTTTTGTGTTCCCGGATAAGATTATAAAAAATCTAAAAATTAAATCTTACCCAGCTTGATTAATATTAATCTATAAGAATCCTAAAAAGTCTCCGCCAGCCGGCTGAGGATTTAGTGGGCTTTAAACTCTTCTTTTCTTTGGAGGACGGCAACCATTGTGTGGTAAAGGTGTAACGTCTTTAATCATATTAATTTCGATACCAGATTGAGACAATGCCCTGATAGCGCCTTCACGGCCAGAACCGGGACCTTTCACGAATACGTCCACTCTTTTTAAACCTGCGTCCAATGCAACTTTCGCTGCATCTGAAGCGGCCATTTGTGCTGCGTATGGCGTATTCTTTTTGCTGCCCCTAAAACCCATTTTCCCAGCGCTTGCCCAGGATATAACCTGTCCCTGCTTATTGGTTAAACTGATAATAATGTTGTTGAAACTTGCTGTTACATGAGCATCTCCGTAACTATCCACTTTTACAACTCTTTTTTTGGATGCTGCTTTACCACCCTGAGCTTTGCCACCCTGTGTTTTGCTGCCTTGTGCTTTTGCCATAATTAATTTAATAGGTAATCTTTTAAAAAATATCCGCTGACATTTTGCTTTACGGAACTGAACAAACCCTACTGCCGACTTATTAGCGATCCGGCGCTTGTTCAAATAATATAAGTCTATAAAATAACAGATACCAGGTACAAGACCTGATATCCCTAAATTATTTCTTGGCTACTTTCTTTTTACCGGCAACTGTCTTACGTTTTCCTTTACGGGTACGACTGTTGGTACGGGTACGCTGCCCACGCAATGGCAAGCCTTTACGATGACGCAAGCCACGGTAGCAGGCAATATCAAGCAAACGCTTGATGTTCATTTGCACCTCACTGCGCAATGCGCCTTCGGTTTTAAACTCATTGTTAATTACATTACGAATGGCGGTTTGTTCGTCATCATTCCACTCATTTACTTTTTTATCATAGCTGATCTCAGCTTTGTCTAAAATATACTGAGCAGTTGAGCGGCCTATACCAAATATGTAGGTAAGACCTATTTCGCCTCTTTTGTTTTTTGGTAAATCTATACCGGCAATACGAGCCATAATTCTATTGATTTGTTAATATGTTGATTTGTTTAAATGGCTTTCACCACTGCCAATTGCCCCCATCCAAACTTAATACGTCGTAGTGGCCACAGCCCGAATTTACCCTTGCCTTTGCTTAAAGCGTGGATTTTTTTTGTTGATTACAAACAAGACACCTTTTCTCCTTACAATCTTGCAATCAACACTTCTTTTCTTTATTGAGGCTTTAACCTTCATGTTGTTTCTTTTTATTTATTAATAATCGCTTTTGCTTTTTAAAAGGTATCTATTTATTTATACCTGAAAATAATCCTGCCTCTTGATAAATCATAAGGGCTCATCTCCACACCAACTTTATCGCCGGGCAATATCCTAATGTAATGCATCCTCATTTTTCCGGAAATTGTAGCCAGAATTTCGTGTCCGTTTTCCAGCTTAACTTTGAACATAGCATTACTAAGTGCTTCTAAAATTGTACCGTCTTGTTTAATGAGTGCCTGCTTAGCCATATTTTTGGAGCGCAAAGATAGGAGGATTAATTTAATTATTGCTAAAAAAATCAGATATTTACCAACTAAAACCCCCTTCCCCTCATGAAGAATATAATTTTAATCATTTTGACAATATTAATAACAGAAATTTCATGTCAAAAAAGCTATCCCCCGGATCCACCTGCAGCCATCTTTAAATATATGAGTTTAACACCGGGCAGCATCTGGAATTATGAGCTTACCGACAACAGGCTCGCCGCTGCTTCACTCTTTACTATAACCTCTACAGGCAAAGATTCCAGCATCAATGGCAGGTCATATCATGTGTTTACAAACAGCAGCGGCAGCGCTAATGAATATTACAATATTACCGGCAATGACTATTATAATTTCCGCAGTTTACCTTCAGCGTTAGGAGGTGCGAATGTGGAAAATATTTATCTGAAAGATAATGCGGCGGTTGGTTCAAACTGGAGCCAGTCTTACCCCATAACTGTTTCTGGATTCGCATTGAATGCTACCCTTACCAATACCATTACCGAAAAAGGGATCAGCAAAACAGTGAAAGGTATTTCTTATAATGATGTTATTCATGTAACCACTACCGTGGCAGTTACCGTGAGTGGGATACCATTACCATCCGGCGCACTAACAACCGATATTCAAACTTATTATGCGGGAAAATTCGGGATGGTACAATCCATTAATATAATCAACCTCAATTTTAGCGGTATTACAGATAGTACCAATCAACAAACCAACCTGGTTTCAGCCAACATTAAATAATTTTCCACCAGCTTTTAAAAATAAAATCCTGGCTTCGTACCAGGGTTTTATCTTATTGAATTATGAAGCCGCTATTTTAATTAAATGACTCATCATTTAACGGCACTTTGGTCATTTCAAAAAAATGATTTTGCAATTGGTTTACACTAATGGGATGTAAAATATGCCTTCTTTCATCACGGTACCAGATTTCCATGGTAGAAAAATCACCACCCGCAGGAAGTAAAATCCTAAAGGCGCCTTTTAAATATTTTACGGAACCATCTTCATGCACTTCCTTATTGAATTTGAAATTCAATAGCTGTTCTTCATCCAAAGGAATGGATGAAAGCTGGCTGGTTTCGTACCAAAATTCCTGTCCGGTATCTACGCAAACCTGCTTCTCATCACCGTTTAAATCTGTCACTTCACCAATACGCTTATCACCATCATTATCGGCTATCAATAAATCACCTACTTTAATGTCCTGAAATTTTATCATGGCTAATTGTTTTTTAATTAAAACCAATTTAGCACTTTTTAGAAAAATACAAACATATATCCCTTAAAAAATTAATTCTTTTTTAAAGCACCACTACTTTTTTTGTTTCCTTTTTACCCGCAAGGCTAAACAAAATATTGTAAATACCCTTTTCCAAATCGCAAATATGCAGGTGGCCGCAATTTAGTCCATAAAATGCCGCCATCTTTGTATTCAGCACCATCTGGCCCGAACTGTTAAAGACGGATACATCAATTTCACCTGCCTTATCCGCATTAAATTTAATTTGCACCTGCCCCGGCCTGGTAACCGGATTAGGGCTTATTGCTACAATTAAATTATCCTTTTCAACACTATTGTTACGGAAAGTCCTTATGGCGGAAAAACTTTCTTTTTTATCCGCATCAACAGTTACAATTTCGTAATATAAATATTTATGAATCCCGCCCAAATCAGTATCAATAAATTGATATGCTAATATGAGGCTGGAATTACCCGCAGCCTTTACCCTGCCTATTTCATAAAAATCAGTAGCATCTGTACTTTTTCTTATCGAGAAATAATCGGTATTTGATTCTGAAAATGTTTTCCATTGCAATAAGGCTTTATTATTATCATTATTGATTACGGAAAAATAACCAAATTTTACAGGCAGAGGGCTACTTACTTTGATGGTGCCCTTCATACCGAAACTAAAATGCGATATGCATCCATATAAATAATCTCCTTCGACCATTACGGTATAGCTAAATGTAGGATAGTCTGAAGTCATATCACTGTTCCATTCCGCTGCCCCGGCTGGTAACGAAGTTCCCGCCAATCCGCTGCCACAGGTTGTTGTGTGCCCCAACCCCGACAACCAATTAAATTCAATTACATCGCCAACTACCGCGTTTATAGTGGATGGATTAAATGAATAATTGGAAACTGTTACATTCCATGTCGTAGCATTGGATGTGCTTTGAAATAACAGCACCATTACTGCAAAGTAAAAAAGTTTCATAATTAATATTTTTTAGATGACCAATAAGAACTGTTTTTTTGTAAACGAAAAAAAAACAGCCCTGGTTGCCTTTGGTAATCTATTCAATATATTTTATGACTGGGAGGAACAGGCTGCGGCATTTTTCTACTCCGCCCAACTCATTACATATCCTTCGTTTTCTATTTCAAGCGCTTCCTTAGTTAATTGCAACGGGTGAAAAGTATCTACCATTACCGCTATTTCATTGGTTTCTTTTGCGCCAATACTTTTTTGTACGGCTCCGGGATGTGGGCCATGCGGTATCCCCGCCGGATGAAGGTTGATCATTCCCCGGGTAACATGCTTACGGCTCATAAACTCACCGGCCACATAATACAACACTTCATCACTATCAATATTGCTATGGTTATAAGGAGCCGGGATGGCATTTGGATGGTAATCAAATAATCGCGGCACAAAAGAACAGACTACGAAATTATTTGCTTCAAATGTCTGGTGTACCGGTGGCGGCTGATGCACTCTTCCTGTTATGGGTTCAAAATCATGAATAGAAAATATATAAGGATAACAATAGCCATCCCAACCCACCACATCAAACGGATGATGCCCGTAATGAATGCCATACAATATTCCCCTCTTCTTTATTTTAATTAAAAAATCGCCTGCCTCATAATATGCCTGCAGGCTGTGTGGCTGGCGGATATCCCTTTCACAATATGGGGAATGCTCCAGCAACTGCCCATTTCCGCTGACATATTTTTTGGGATAACGGATAGGGCTAAATGATTCAACGATAAACAGGCGGTTGGCCTCCGTGGCGAAGTGGATCTGGTAAATCGTTCCCCTCGGAATTATCAGATAATCACCATATCCAAAATCAAGATGGCCATACATGGTTTTTAGTACGCCGCTGCCTTCGTGTATAAAGATCAATTCATCCGAATCCGCATTTTTGAAAAAATAACTGCCCATGCTTTGTGTTGGCGCGGCCAAAACAATATGCAGGTCGTTGTTGACCAGTATGGGTTTCCGGCTATGCAGAAAATCCTTTTCAGGCTTTATACTAAACCCCTCAAAACTTCGGTGCCGCAGCATTTTTTCCTCCGCAATAACAGGCTGAACATTTACGGGCGGATCAGTGCTGATAATTTGAGTAGGTGGATAATGGTGATATAGCAAAGAATAATCGTTGCTGAACCCCTCTGTCGAAAATAATTGTTCGGCATAAAGGCTTCCATCCGGCTTAAGGAATTGCGTATGCCGTTTATGCGGGATAGAACCCAGGGTATGATAGTGTGGCATGTAATTAATTTGAAAATGTGAAAATGTGAAAATGTGAAAATGTGAATGTGTCAATTTGCTGATTCATTCAAAATATATAAATATTAAAGTTAAAAATTGATTGCGCTATAAACATTTATAACCTTCGCATAAAGCCAGCATCAGAAAATAATATTTTCATTTGAGTTTATCAAACGTTTAATTGAAGTTGCGGTGAAATGGCTTGAATAAAAATAAATATAAATATCGGGATGGCGCCTAAAAATAATTAACCAATTGAAGAAATATTAAAACCAAACTTAAATAAAGAATTAAGGGTTAATTTTACCGGCAAAATAAATGCGACAATCCTGGAAGGATTAACAATTTGAATCAATCAATGAATTGCGCAGCTTGAATGTACAATGCAATACTAATTATGAAAATGAAGGATTTTTTACGCAGATATGCACCTGGCTGGGTTAAGGTTATTTCAAAAAAAGCTTTGTTTCAGGTTTACCGTTTATCGGAAGCATTCTATCATTTGCCGGTTGATAAATATGATTTTCAAACAACGGAACTTATACGGAAACATTTAAAAAAGGATTCCAACTGCATTGATATTGGCGCCAACCTTGGACATATACTGATGGAAATAGTAGCCGCCACGCCAAAAGGGCAACATTTCGCTTTTGAGCCTATTCCTGATTTATATACTTTACTGCAAAAAAGATTTTCCAAGAATACTACGGTTTATAATTATGCCCTGTCGGATAAAAAAGGTTCTACTACGTTTAATTATTATCCGGGCAGGCCAGCGGTGAGCGGTTTCCGCGAAAGAAATAACCAGATTGGCCAGGAGCCTACCCTGCTCTCGGTCCAGGTAGAAAAATTAGATGACCTTATCCCCGAAAACTTAAAAATTGATTTAATAAAAATTGATGTGGAAGGAGCCGAATATGAGGTATTGAAAGGAGCCATGAAGGTTTTACAAAAAAACCAACCCCTGGTATTATTTGAGTGCGGATTAGGTGGCGCGGATGTATATGGCACTACCCCGGAGGACATCTTTAACCTGTTTGCTTCATGTGGGATGGCCTTATCTACCATCGAATATTTTAATGCCCGCAAACCGCCCTTTTCAAAAGAAGAGTTCAACGGCCAGTTTTATAAAAATTACAATATCTTTTTTATCGCTTATAACCCATATAATTATTAGTAATAACCAACAGCAATGTTCATTTTATTAACCCGTTACAAAATATTTTGACCCGAATAGGACTCATATCCGACACGCATCATTATCTGGACAATGCCGTTTTTGAACATTTTAAAAACTGTGATGAAATATGGCATGCCGGTGATTTTGGCACTATTGAAATCGCTGAGAAGATTATAACGGGATTTGAAATTCCTTCTAAATTCCAACCACAACTTCAATCTCAATCCTTTCTGACGGAGTCGAAATTGAGAGGTGTTTATGGCAATATTGATGGCCCGGACATCAGAAGCATTTATCCCGGGCAACTGGTTTTTGTATGTGAAGAGGTAAAGGTATTGATGCGGCATATTGGGGGATATCCGCCTAAATACAATCCCGAAACAAAGAAAGAATTATTGATTCATCAACCCCAGCTTTTCATCAGCGGGCACTCTCATATTTTAAAGGTGATGTATGATGATAAACTGAAGTGCCTTCATATAAATCCCGGGGCGGCGGGCAAACAGGGATGGCATAAAGTGCGAACGCTCATCCGGTTTGTGATAGATGGAAAAGAAATAAAAAATTGCGAAGTGATTGAATTGGGTGATCGTTGATTGATGATGGTTGATCGTAGTTGGTTGTTGAGTCGAACAACGAACAACCAACAATGGACAACCAACCACCCACTCTATTCCACCCAATCCGCTATAAAAATATTGGTATCATGGGTTCCGCCATTGTTCCTGTTGCTGCAGAAAACAATTTTTTCCCCATCCGGGCTAAACATGGGGAACGCATCGAACCCTTTATCGCGGCTGATCTTTTCTAATCCCATTCCATTTAGATCGGTAAGGTACATATTGAATGGAAACCCTCTTTTATATTCGTGATTGCTGCAAAATATAATGTGCTTCCCATCAGGCGTAAAATTGGGCGCCCAGTTAGCTTGCTCTAAAAATGTAATCTGATGCTGGCCGGTTCCATCGGCATTGCCAATCCACACTTCCATGTGTGTAGGCGCTACAAGGTTCTCCGCCAATAATTCCCTGTATTCCTTTATTTCGGCATCGGTGGTTGGCCTGCTTGCCCTCCACAAAATTTTTGTGCCATCCGGGCTAAACCATGCGCCACCATCATATCCTAAGGTATTGGTGATCCGTTTCACATCCCTTCCGTTTAAATCCATCGTATAAAGATCAAGGTCACCATCCCGAATAGACGTAAATAAAATTTTATCCCCTTTGGGCGAAATTGTGGCTTCCGCATCATAGCCATTTGTGTTGGTCAATTGCTGTACATTATTCCCATTGGTATCCGCCTTGAAAATATCGAAGCCTTCATAAACCGCCCAGATGTATTTATTGCCATATTTGCTTCTGTCGGGTACCGGCGGACAATCTTTGTTTGCCAAATGCGTGGAGCTATACAGTATATGTTTCCCATCAGGATAAAAATACGGGCAGGTAGTCCTGCCTGTGCCTGTACTGACTAATTTTGGTTCAAATTTTTCGCCTGCTTTTGCAGGTATTTTCCCCATCCATATCTGGTCGCATGCAATCCCTTTCTTCGGATTGGTTTTTTGAAATATAAGCCACTTGCCATCAAAACTAAAATAGGCTTCCGCATTATCGCCGCCAAAAGTCAGTTGCTGAATATTGGCGAAATGAGTTTCGCCGGGAAATAGGATGGTATCATTATTCATTGAACCGGCAGAAGCCCGCATTTTATTTTGTTCAATTATTACTTCATTGTTGATTGCTGTTTTACTTTTATAAGCCCAGGCTGTGGTAACAAAAAGAATTATAATCGAAAGCGGTGATACGTATCTGTTCATTGATAAAAATATTTAGTAGCGCTAAGATAAGATTTGATAATAATTAATTTGTCAGCATTTTGTCAGTAGAATTTAAAGTAAGCCCCTAATTTCGCGGCTAATTTATAAATGTATGATAAGGATAATAATTTTCAGTATTTGCATATTTGCTTTAACGGTTACTTCCTGCAGCAACGGCCCGATTAAAACAGATAACATAGTGTCTGAAAAGGAAAAACAATTAAGGGATTTGATTGAGCAACATCCGGATTCACTTTTATTAAAAGAAAACCTGGTTCAATATTTTCGCGACAACGGTAACTATGGCCAGGCTATCGCGGAAACGGAAAGTGTTATAAAAAACGATTCGCTGAATGCACGCTTCCTGGATATAAAAGCGACTTTACATTTTGAAAACGGCGATACCAACAATGCGATTAAGGCATTTGAAAAAGCAATTTCAATAGATCCAAATCCTGAATATATTATTTCATTGGGTTCATTATACGCACAAACCAAAAATCCGAAGGCGCTCGTTATGGCTGAGGCACTTTTAGAAACCCCCGCCGCGAATGAGCGAAAACAGGCGCTTTTTATCAAAGGCCAGTATTTCAGTTATACCGGGGATAAGATAAAAGCCATTGATTTTTTTGATGCCTGCCTCAAACTTGATTTTAGAAATGTTCTTGCATACCGGGAAAAGGCCATTTGTTTGTACGACCTGAATCAATACGCGGCGGCGCTGGAAGAATTGAAAAAAGCTGTGGCCGTGCAAAATACTTTTGATGAAGGATATTATTGGATGGGCCGCTGTTATGAAAAATTAAATAAAAGAAAAGAGGCTATTGAAAGTTACCAGTTAGCTTTGCAAATAGATCCCAATTATGTGGAAGCAAAGGAGGCGTTGGGAAGAATACAGTAATATGAAAATGTGAAAATATGAAAATGTGAAAATGTGAAAAAATGTAAAATTTTCTATACCGGAGTATTTTTAAAATAAAGTTGAACCCGGATATGATTTAACTTTAAATCTACATACAACTTTGGTTAAATGCATTGAAAAAATAAACATAATATTTTCTGACTCATTTTAGCGCAATTGAGTGAACAAACAGAAAACAATAAACAGAAAACAGTAAACTAAAATACACATGCCTATCATCGCTCCATCACTTCTTGCTTCCAATTTTTTACATTTACAGGATGAATGTAATATGCTCAACGAAAGCCAGGCCGACTGGTTTCATTTAGACGTAATGGACGGGCGCTTTGTACCTAATATCAGCTTTGGGCCAATGCTGATATCCTTTTTCAGAAAAGCCACTACAAAGATTTGTGATGTGCATTTAATGATTGAAAACCCGGGCAAATACGCGGAACTTTTTAAAAAAGCGGGCGCGGATATTTTAACGGTGCATATAGAAGCCTGCCCGCATTTGCACCGCAACATACAACAAATAAAAAGCCTGGGCATGCAGGCGGGCGTGGCTGTTAACCCTCATACGCCTGTGGCATTACTGCAGGATATTTTAGGGGATATCGACCTCGTGCTTTTAATGAGTGTGAACCCGGGTTTTGGCGGGCAATCATTTATCGCCAATACCCTTTCTAAAATAAAACGGTTGCGCTCCATGATTGATGAAAGGTTATTGAATGTAAAAATTGAAATTGACGGGGGTGTAACGGTAGAAAACGCCAAACAAATTATTGATGCCGGCGCTGATGTGCTGGTAGCAGGCAGCACGGTGTTTAAATCAGCCGATCCTATGGCAACCATTGCAAGGCTTAAAGCAATCTAAGCGTGTCATACATTTGGTGAACTACATCCGCGGATTGTTTTACCCAATTTCTTTCTTCCTTGTCCCATTTGTAATTTTTAGAAATGATGCTTTCCAGCATGGCATGCCCTTTTAAAGCCTGGCTGTTTTTAAAATAACAATTCAACCATTTAGCTTCCACTTTTTCCTTAGCGGTTACGGAAACGCCACCACGATACCACTTAAAGCAGGTGGGAAGCCCAACAAAGGAAATGATATTGGCTCCCCTAACGGCATTATCCGCTAAAAATTTCGCGTAAAAAAGCACGCATTGTCCTGTTCGAAGTTTGATGGAACTATCCGTTTCCGCATGGCCAGGTTTAATGCGCCATTGGTTGTTTGATACATGAAACGGATCATCCTCAGGATGCTTTTGCGCTTTGGCATCAGCCCGGTATTCAACTTTCTTTTTATCAATTGTATTCATTAAAATCATTTGCCTGGCGCCAATGGCTACGATTTTGTATTGGGCCATGCTACCTTTATTAAATTCAATGTTGATCATTTTATCTGCTTCATTCATGCTCCATTTTCCAAAACGGATTTTATCTCGTGGGTTTTCCACCACCGTCACATCTTCAAAAAACGAGAAACCGCGATAAGGAATTTCAAGGCCTTCGCCTCCGGCTGAAAGTGCCGCGTCTTCAGCATCTTCCTTATTTTCCCAATTTTGGCACAATAACTTTTTAATGTCTGTAGAAGCTGACAGGTCAGTTAACGAAGTAACAGTGCTGTCTTTTACAATCGCATTGGCTGCGCCGCCTTTCCGGTTATTATCGCATCCTGTTACCAACAATGTTAAAACCGCGGTGATCATTAAGAATACTTTCATCGTTTAATTTTTTCAAAAGTATTGATAAGGTTCCGGATTTTTGCCTGTACAATAATTTAAAGAATAAAATATTTTACCTTCATTAAATGAGAATACTTACCAGCCTTGTATTAACACTGCTTTTCCTGTACTGCCCCGCACAAAAGAAAACCGCCTTCGTTAGTGGAAATGTAGTTGATGAAAATGAAACCCGCCTGGCAAATGTTTCTGTTGTCATACTCGGCAAAACAAATGGCACCGTAACCAATGATAGCGGCAATTTCAAAATTAAAGTCCCCGCGGATAAATCATTCGCACTCATTTTTTCCCATACCGGATATGCAGAAACGCAAAAGAATTTTTATATGAGTGAGAACGAAGAAGAAAAAATAACCCTTCGGCTGGAACGTGTTGGAAAAACATTGGAAACCGTTGTAATAAGTGATGAAAGGGAACGAAAAGAATTGGGACTTACAAAAATAAATCCTAAGAACGCCTTGGTATTACCCGGTACGGCCGGGGGAATTGAAGGCTTAATAAAAACATTGGTAGGCAGTAATAATGAACTTACATCCCAATACAGCGTAAGGGGCGGCAACTATGATGAAAATTTAATTTACATCAACGATTTTGAAATATTCCGGCCTTACCTGGTAAGGAGCGGGCAGCAGGAAGGGCTAAGTTTTATTAATCCTGAAATGGCTAAGAATATCAGCTTTTACAACGGTGGCTACCAGGCAAAGTATGGCGATAAAATGAGCAGTGTATTGGACATACAATATAAAAAACCCAAAGACTTTGGCGGCTCGGTTTATATCAGCCCGCTGGAACAAGGATTCCACCTGGAAGGATCGGCGAAAAAAGAAAAACTAACTTACCTGGTTGGCATACGCAACCGGAGTAACCGGAACCTGCTAAGCAGCCAGGAAACCAAAGGCGCTTATATCCCTTCGTCCAATGATATACAGGCATACATTACCTACCAGGTAAGTGAAAAATTACAACTGGAATTATTCACTAATTTTTCCGCTACGAAATTTACGCTGATACCCGAATCAGCTCAAAAAACCACTTCTGTATTTTCACCCTTGTTTACCGCTAACCTGGGTCTTGATATCTTTTTTGAAGGCCAGGAAAGAAACGCCTACAAAACCAGTATGATTGGCATAAGCGCTATACACCAACCCAACAAAAGGGTCCGGCTGAAATGGATGCTGAGCCGTTTTGAAAATAAAGAAAATGAAAACTTTGATATAGCCGGAGCCTACCTGTTTGGCAACCGTGATTTTGATAACAGCAGCAGTACGTTCGGACAAATCGTTAACCCATTAGGTGCAGGGTATTATCAAAACTATGGACGAAACGAGCTGACGATAAAAGTTTGGAACGCAAGCGTGAAAGGCAGTTTGAATAATGGAAAACATTTCATACAATATGGCAACACCATTGAACAAACGAATATAAAGGATAAATTGTACGAATGGGAATACCAGGACAGCGCTGGTTATTCTTTACCCGTAAATACCGGCCGGTTAAATAATTTTTTACAATCAGCGGCAAACCTTTCCATTCAAAAATACAGTGGTTATGTGCAGGATAATATCAGCCTGCACAACAATAAAAGGGATATTACTTTTCAGGGTGGCATCCGCTACAATTACAATTCGCTGAACAGGGAATTTTTTGTAAGCCCCCGTATGCAGGTAAGCATTAAACCCAACTGGAAAAAAGATGTGGTTCTAAAATTGTCCGCTGGTTCCTATAACCAGCCACCTTTTTACAGGGAACTAAGGCGATACGATGGCACTTTGAATACGGATGTGAAATCACAAAAAAGTTACCAACTGGTAGCAGGTATGGATTATAATTTTAAAAATGGCTCAAGGCCATTCCGGGTAACTACCGAAGCCTGGTATAAAATAATGAGGGATGTAATACCTTATGATATTGATAATTTACGCATCCGTTATTTTGGAACTAACAATGCCAAAGCATACGCTTATGGAATAGAGGCCAGGCTTTACGGCGAATTGGTAAAAGATGCGGAAAGCTGGCTCAGCATAGGTTTGATGCGTAACATGGAAAATATTGAAGGTGATCATTTTTTTCAATATAAAAATGCAGCCGGTGAAATAATCACTTCCAAAACTACCGATCAGGTACCGGTGGACAGTATCCGCAATGATGTAGGCTGGCTGAGGCGGCCGACTGACCGGTTAATTACTATCGGGTTATTCCTTCAGGATTATCTCACCACCAATAAAAATTTTAAAGTTCATTTAAATATGCTTTACGGCAGTAATATGCCCTACAATATCCCTAACAGTGTTAAGTACCGCAATGCGCTTATCATTGATCCGTATATCAGGGTGGACATTGGGTTCAGCGCTTTATTATTGAGTGAAAAAAATAAACGAAGGAGCCATAATCCATTTAAAGGTTTTGAAAATATCTGGGCAAGTTTTGAAGTATTTAATTTAATTGACCGGCCCAATACCATCTCCTATCAATTGATAAAGGATTTTTCCAATACAACGTATAGTATTCCAAACAGATTAACCCCAAGGCTGATAAATTTTAAAATAGTGGGGAGATTTTAAAAATAAAATTTATATAATTCAATGTTGACCGGGCAAAAGTTTTCCATGGCATCCTCCCCGGCTGAACGAAGTTGTGCAAGAATTAAAGTAATTAAATATTTGAAATCACAACTGCGAACAAAGCCGCTATTGTATAAATATTTGGAGGATTTAAATTCAGGAAAAAAGGTATCCGGAAAAAAATTTTTAGCAAAATGGTTTTGGGCTGTTTTTTAGGTGGCTGCTTTTTCTGCGGTAACTCATTCGATAATGAAATTCCAACTGCCTGAATGTGCAACCCTGGTAATTCATTAAAAAAATATACAATAAAAAAAAACGGGTACAGTAAAGTAAGGCTGTCAACGGCGGTACAACGTTTCATTTGCCATCATTTTGCCGGACCGATGATCCGATTTTTTCTATAAGAATTCTTAATGGCTATTTTGTTATTTCTAAAGGTAAATAAATCACAACCTGTTACTTCAACCTTGCTTCCATCGGACTTTGTTCCGGCAAAAATCCATTCCGAAAAGCCACTGTTTCCTGAAATAAAATGGTGGGCATTTCCCCAATGTGCATCAGGAAATATTGCAAAAACATTTTCAAAAACTTTCCTTACTTCTTGCTGTCCGGTAAACTTTTAGCCATCCAATTTGTCATTAATAACGCTATCACTTTTGATGCCATTTATGATACCAACAAGTACCTGCAAGTCCTTTTCAACTAATGAAGGGTTTGAGAAACGCTTGAAAGAGCCGTTGTAGAAATTGTCAAATTTTTGTGTGTCCACAGAAAAGTGTTATTGAAATATTAGGGTGTTGCATTTTGCCATTGCAAGTAACAAAAAGAAAAGTATCCGCAGGCTCCCATAAAAAAGTCCCGCATTAAAAAACTATAAATGGGGGCTTGCGGTTATTGTTTGTTGACAGACGACCTGTAGGGTACGCCAGGTATTTTCCTTGCACGGTGCGCCAGGCAATGGTTTTGTACAACGCACCAGGTTAATAAATAGTCGGCAATTCCATGATGCCTGCTTGTACAAACAATTGATGTAACGTAAATTGATTAAAGCGGAGATTAAATTTATTTTAGGGAAGTGTCATTTCCGTTTGCATAAGACACAAATCAATGCCTTTAGCTTTTATGCATACAAAATTCAAAATAAGTGTACCGCAAAAGTTTTAAAAGTTTTTAAATCCAATACTTACAGCGGCAAACGCTTCTTTGGCAATTACTTCAGCACAGCATTGAAGGATTCATGAAGCAGCCATGGTTGCTTACCGTTTAAATGGTGAATTATTCACCCTTCAACCCATTTCATTTTTATAAATATAAATTTTCAAGAGATGGTGGTTGATTTACATTTAACCAATAATGAGCCACGTCCTTTATTGTATCGGAGAATTTATAAAAATCAACAGGCTTTACTATATAGCTATTGGCTCCCAGGTTATAACATTTTTGAATATCCGGATCTTCTTTTGAACTAGTGAGTATAATCACAGGTATGGCTTTTGTAAGTGGCGAACATTTAATTTTTTGCAACACTTCCATACCATTTACTTTGGGCATCCCGATATCCAGCAATATTAATTTAGGCGGGTAAGCAATGTCGCGGATTTCGGCATAATTTCCTGAAGCAAAAATAAAATCCAAAGCCTCCTCTCCATTTTTTAGCCGTACCAGGTTTTCGGCCATTTTGTATTTTTCAAGCGCACGTTTTGTTAGCATGGCATCTACATCATTATCTTCCACCAGCAATATCCGCACATCATTACATTTCATTTATTTAAAAAATTTATCCGGTGAATTAATAAAAAACTTGTTTTTAAAAATATATCCTTAGTCAAACTAATCGCTACCAGCCAGGTTTTTTCCCCGTTACAACAATAGTTGTGTTGTAAAAGTTTTTTTTGAAAAATGAAGCTTGATCTTTTTAAAATATTATTTTAAAACCATGTTATTAATTGAAGATGCCTGGCTCAATAATTATAAGCTAAAACGAGCCTCTTATCTTTTGTTATTATTGACCAATCAAATAACCATTAATAATTAAATAAAGATACTATAAAAACCTTCAATTAATATTGAAAACAATTGGTGCCAGGAATGATAAAGGCAGGCCGGAAAAATTAAAGAAATGTAAAATATAAAAATGCCATCAGTAATAACCAAATATTGGTAAAAAAAACTATTTCAAAATTTGGGTTTAATGATTTGGGGCAACCCATTCTTCAATTTCAAAAAGAGTTTAGTCGCTTTATAAATTTTCTTCTCCATTATGTTTATGCCATTTTACTTTTTAATTGCAGGGATGGGAGAAAGGTGCATTTCAAAGCCGTAGCTTTCGGATGTTGCTCTTTTTTCTGAAGGGTCGCCAACCATTCGCCAACATAATTTCAAATAAAAAAGCAATTATAAAAGGTTGGTAACCCTGAGCGACAATAATAGTTATTTCAAAATATAAGGTACCTCCCAATAAAAAATCCTTGAAAACATTGAGTTTGCAAGGATTTAATACTATTTGAAATGCTATCTGGCGGAGAGTTAGGGATTCGAACCCCAGGAGGCTTTCACCTCAACAGTTTTCAAGACTGCCGCAATCGACCGCTCTGCCAACTCTCCGGCGCAAAAGTACGGGTTGAATTTTTTGAAGCCAAAACTTTTAAGAATTAATTTGTTCAGGATCCTTGTCCTTTACCACTACCAAATCTTTTAAGTCAACCGTGATGGGCATTACACCTACCTGAAGCACTACTTTTTTACCCCTTAATTCTTTTACAATTCCTACCTGCCGGTTCTGTTTCATTCTTACTTTGTCGCCAATTTGTATATCGCCCCCTATTTCAATAAATTTTTCGTTCAATTTTTTCTGAAATTTTTCCGTTACCATTTTTTCTTTCTGGTTAAATAATAAGGCATGGATCATTTTCACCACTTTATCTTTATCCTCCGACCTGCGCCATTCAATCACCATTGCTTTCAACCGGCGCTCCATATCTTTCAGGTAAGCGAATTTTTCTTCCGAAATTTTATTTTGGTGTATCATCCGCTCTACTTCCTGCGCATGTTTTTCTTTATCCAGTACCTGCTGCATTTCTTTTTTCAACCGTTCATTTTCTTTCAACAGGTGAAACAATTCTTTTTTCTCGAGGTCAATTTTTTGAAGATCCTGTTCAGTTCGGTTTAATAATTTATCCAAAGTGAAATGATCCTCATCAACAAGCGTCCTTGCCTTTTCAATTAATCTTTTTTCCAATCCTATTCGTTCGGCAATGGAAAAAGTATAAGAACTACCCGGCTTACCTGCAATCAGTTTGTATAAGGGCAACAAATTTTTTTCATCAAACTGCATGGCGCCGTTCATAATGCCCGGCACTTTATTGGCCATTACTTTTAAATTCAAATAATGTGTGGTAACTATCCCGAAAGAATGTTTGTGTGCCAGTTCTTCCATGATTACTTCAGCAAAAGCCCCGCCAAGGTTTGGGTCACTTCCGCTACCCAGCTCATCTATGAAAAATAATGTTTTACCATTCGCGTTTTCCATAAAATGTTTCATATTCATCAGGTGCGAAGAATAGGTGCTCAACTCAAATTCAAGGCTTTGGGTATCACCAATATGGATCATGATTTGTTTAAAAATCCCCATCTCGCTATCCGGATGAACAGGAACCAGTAAACCGCTTTGCAACATGAGTTGCAAAAGCCCCACCGTTTTTAAGGTAACCGTTTTGCCACCCGCATTGGGCCCGCTGATCACCAATATCCTGTTCTTGTCATTCAGTGTAAGGTTTACCGGTATGGTAGGCTTATTATTATTTTTATTATAAATCAGCAGTAAAGGATGATAGGCCTGTATTAAATGAAGGTGCGCCTTATCATGTACCTTTGGATAATTTCCGCCCAACTGAATGGCCCATTTCGCTTTTGCATTGATGAAATCAAAAGTTCCCGCAACATCATGATAGGTTTTTAACAAGGGCGCATACACGCTGATATGCAGGGTCAACTGGCGAAGGATTTTATATACCTCTTTACGCTCTTCATTCTCCAGCGAAAAAATATCGTTGTTGAGTCCCGTGGTTTCTTCCGGCTCTATAAAAGTTGTTCTGCGGCTATCGCTTTCTCCATGCAGGATACCTTTTATCAACCGCTTTTGCTCCGCATATACCGCCAATACCCTTCTGCCATTAATAAAACTTTCTTCAATATCAGCAAGGTATCCAAGCTTGTTCAGCCTCGTTACCATCCTGTCAAATACGCGCCGCAGTTCATTTCTTTTCCTGTACAAATTCATGCGTATGGCAGCCAGTGCCTCACTTGCACTGTCTTTTACATTGCCCGTTTCATCCAGTATTTCGTCAATCCCTACCGTAATGTTTTTTTCAAAATAAGTATTCCCAATTACACTTGCAAGCGCCGGCCAGGCAATTCTTCTTTCGTTATCAAACCACCTGAAAATGCTACCGGTATTTTCAGCCAGCTTTCGGATATTTAAAAATTGCTCCCCGGTTAATACTGCTCCGGAAATGGCCAATAATTTTATTTCCCTGGTTAAATTCAGCACAAAATCATTGGGAAAGTATTGCCCCGTTTGTAATAACAATTTGTACTCATGGCTTTGTTTCAGCTCAAGGTCTATGAACTCTTTTTTTGTATGTATGCGAAGGTTGGATGCATGCTGTTTGGCGTATTCAGTTTTGCAATATTCCGCCAATAAGGTTTTTACCTTTTCGTATTCCAACTGTAACAATGCGGATGCCGGAAAAAATTTCATGTTAGTATAACCCTTAAAAGATTTGATTGTTTTGTTGCCCGCAAAGGTACAAAAATCAGTTTTGCCGGGTTATCACTATTCTGGCAGGGTGCATCCCGGTATAAACAGGCTTATTTATGCCGGACAGAAATATCGGGCCTGGCGGTAGTATGAAATTTTATAAAAGTTACTATTCTATTTTACATTAAATGTTATCCGGTAATTATAATAAAACATGGCGCGAAAAAGGGGATTTCGGAATAGTAAATAAAGTTTACTTCTTTTTTTGTAGGTGTAAATTTTATAAAAAAACTTGTAATGAATAATAATATTTCACATGGTGAAAAATATTTTAATTATTTATTTTTAGCTGCTTTACTTCTTAATATTTCCCTCGTTTTAATTCCTGATTCTTTCAGGTCCTCCTTTTTCCAGCCACCATAATCCGATGCTGTTTTATTTAATACCGAACAGGTTTCATCTTTATCGGATACCGACCAGGTGATCCAGCTAAGTTTGCCTGCATCCATAAAATGTATCCATTTGTTCCATTCCGCAAAATCAATAGCGCCGTCGCCGGAAGCCTGCATACCTGCTGATTCAGAAATAAAAACGGGTAATCCACCAGCAATGGCCGCATCAATTCTGTCTCTTAAATTTTGCTTGTGTGTAGCCGCATAAAAATGCACGGTGTACATCAAATTATTATAGCCGGTTATTGGATCTTCCGCAGGTAAATTTATATCCTGATCCCAATGCGGACTGCCAACCAGTATAATGTTGTTGGGATCAATGGCTCTGATTGTGGAAATTATTTCTTCGGCATATTTTTTAACCTCCGGCCAGGATTCGTAATCAGGTTCATTTACTATTTCATAAATTATATTGGGTTTGCTTCCATACGTGGCGGCCATTGTTGCAAAAAAACTTTTCGCTTCTTTTAAATTAAGGTTATGGCTATGCCAGTCAATGATTACGTATATACCTTCATCAATAGCGGCTTCTACTACCGTCTTAATAAGCTGCATATTCCTTGCTGAATCCTTTAGGTAACCTCCTTCCGGCTCCACACCCAATGCAGCCCTTACTACACTGCATTTCCAGTCCTTGTGCAACCACCTGGTAGCTGCCGATGTATAAAAACGGGGATGAAAACAACTCCAGCCAAAACTCATTCCATTTAGTACAACGGTTTGATTTTGCTGATCCATTAATTGAGTTCCGGTTACTTTTAACCGTCCGTGTGTTTTTACAGGCTGGGCAGTAGCGCTCATGATAGTACATAAAAGGATTAATGTAATTAGTTTCATTGAAATGTATTTTAAAATGTAAAGATTTAATTTTTATTTGATTTACTGATGTTTGCTTTTCCTAAGTAACATTTCCATTATATGGAGGCAACACCTGTTATTAAATTGGTACAAGACCCGTAAGGCGATTTTACAACCTAACATTTTGCCACTAATCAGCCCCCTGTCCGAACAAGGTTCAGGCCCGCCTGAAAGTCTCAGTCGGGCAGGCCCGCATGATTGAATTAGCTGGGCGAGCCGTGCATCATACATTAATAATATATTTTTTTAAAATCCTTTGCTAACAACTTGTAAATGTTAGAATAAAATATTAATAAGTGCGAAGGGCTGCACGCATCGCTGATGTATTTAACCCTTTCAGGGCTGGTTCAAATTCATCATTCATTTAATCCCTGCTGATATATTTTTTTCAAATCCTTTTCAAACAAGGTGTACTTGTTATTATAAAATTCCAAAAAATCCACTTCACTAACCTGGCCCGGAAAAGGGGCATAAAAATGAGTTGGGCTGTTTCTGTCATTTCTCCAAACCAATACATAAGCAAGCCTCATTTTTTTTGACTTCAGCGCTTTTAATAAAGTGCCGGTCCACCAGGTGGTATTGGGTATCGACTCTAAACCTGTTTCTGTAAATGCGGCCAGCTTATTCGCCTTTTTAGCATATTCCGAAACGATCATTAATTTCATTATTCCGGCGTCTAAATTGTATTTTCCATCCCGTCCGAAGTCAGCATAATTATCTACACCCAGCATATCTACCCACTCGTTGCCGGGGTATCGGTTGAGGTATTGTTCCTCCGTTTTGAAAGTGCAATCCGGCGAAAAAGCGTAAATGAAATTATGAACGCCTATACTATCCCGTAAGAAGGATACGGTGAATTTCCAAAGTGAAATAAACTCGTCTTTTGTACAATGAGATTTTCCCCACCAGAACCAATCGCCGTCAAATTCGTGAAATGGCCTGAATATCATCGGCACCAGTTTGCCATCATTCCCTTTAATTGTTTTCACAAATTCTCCAATGCCGCGAAGAATAGTTGTATATTTTTCGTGCTGAGCGCCACCAGGTATTATGAATTTTACTGCGGGCAGGGATAAGGAGTCTTTCCAATAAAAGCCACCTGCCGATAGGGGGTTCATAAAATGCCAGGCAACGGTGGTAACCCCGCCCCTGTTATAAGTGGCTGCAATATTTTTCCGGAGCGATTGCCTTGTGTTTTCAATTTCATTTTCAGGCCTTCCGGATAAGCCGCTAAAATCAACTCCTATTACCGCAGGGTGCGAACCTGTTACCGATTTCACATCCGACCGGTTTTCATCTCCATACCAGCCATGGCCATATTCCGTTGCATGCTGATGGCCAAACAAAATATGTTTTTCAGAAAGATTATATAGATTTTGATAGAGCGCCTTTGTTTCGGTGGTGGCGTTTTTATCAATAAGATGTAGTTGGCTTTGCGCAATTCCATTGATGGTTATAAGGACGAGAATAATATATAATCCGCAATATTTCATTTTCCTTTTTTGCATTGTTATGAATTACTGAACTGTTGATTTGGTGATAAATTGCCAGCCCTTTTACCCCTCCCGAACATTTCTCCAGGGGAGAAGGGAGCTTTACTCTGGTAATAGGATTCGTTTTTTAAGCAGACAAATTTACTCCCAGATTCTAAAATTATTTCTAAAATATCCTTTATCATTTAACCAATTATCAATTCACTTTACTACCATTTCATTTTGCTTTTTACAAAAGCCCCCAATTCATTTGCGATCTGTTTATGTTCTTCCAAATCAGGGTGGCTATCGCAGCCATTGTGATAGCGCTTCCTGTAAAAAAAGGTAGTAACTTTTTTATCGCCTTGCTTTTGCATCGCATGTTTGATGCCGGTTAAATAATTTTTTAACACCGCTGTTAATTGCTCCTCTCCCATCGGGCTGGTTAATAAAATGATTTCCGCCTTTGGATAATGGCCTCTTAACTCATTGATAAATTTTAAATATGCAGAACAAAAAGAGACGGAATCCTGGATACCATCATTTTGCCCAAGGCATACATTAACTACATCTGGCTGGTATTTACTGAAATCCCATTTTACTGAATCCCCTCTTAAATCTACCTTATCAAATACTGACGGCATCACGATATTCATTCCACAGCAACTGTGTATCAATCCAATTCCGGAAACCGCATCCAGACTCCATTGTGCGTTTAGGTTCCTTGCAATGGTTGGGCCATAACTCAGATAAGCATTGTGCTGATCCTGCCACACGCCTTTGCCACAGGGCACAACAGATTGATCGCTGCCGGTGCCACAGGTGATGGAGTTGCCTATGAATTCTATTTTTCGTACCCGCTTTGCCGATAGTGGTAAAAGGGTTGCGCATTTTAACCCAATAAACTCCAGCCAACCAATATTCGATTCTGTATCCTTACAAATTAATAAGGTATGTTCTTTGTCTTCCAAACCCTGTGCAATGATAATATTGTTATGCTTTCCTGAAGTCTGAATACGGGAAAGTTTATTATCAATCACAATTTCCAGGTAGTTATGATTTTTACCCCACAGCTCCTGATCGTTTACCAGCAGTTCGCAATAACTTCCTTTAAATTTAGCCCTGATGTAAACTCCGGGGCTCCAGAATCTCGGCTTCTTTACATCCCTGAAATCAATTCTTCCAACGTATTGGAACATCGGATTATCTGCTTCAAATAAATGTATGCTATCGGCTGGCGGAGCCGCATTTGCTGATGCCGCACTGCTTAATAAAAGCAATATAAAGAAGAAATAAAGCCTGATTAATAATTTCATTTCTAATAGATTATTGAACCTGTTTTATTGACAGGAATTTGAAACTTTCCCATCACCAGCGTTGTGATTTTTGGTGTGTTTATTTTTTCTTTTTAGTATAAAAAAAATAGCGAAATTATTTTTGCCACAGAAGTTGCACATAGTTTTTCAACTCCGGCATTCACTTTAATTATAACGAAAATCCGCACTCAATTTGCCAATCATTATTTTAAAATCACCAGCTTCCGTTACTGTTTTTAATTGCGCATTTACAAAGGCCAGATCATTTTTATTAATAATAAAAGAAACTGTTTTTGTTTCGCCCGCCTTTAGGTCAATTTTTTGAAAGGCCCTTAAGCGTTTCATGTTGGGCGTTATACTGGCATACATATCCCTTGAGTATAATTCCACGGTGTGCTTACCCTCTCTTGTTCCTGTATTTTTTACCTTTACGGTGATCGTTAAATTTTCGTTGCCTTTTAATTCAGCCGGGCTTAATTTTATATCGCTGTATTCAAAACTGGTATAGCTTAAGCCATGGCCAAAAGCAAACAATGGATTGTACCCCGTATGCACATCATCATTAAAAACTTCCCTGATATCTTCAGTGGGTTTGCGGTCGTACATCACCACTTCGCCCATGCTGCGTGGATAGCTAAACGGCAGGATGCCATTGGGGTTGTAATCCCCAAACAATACATCGGCAATGGCTTCACCGGTTTTCTTCCCGCTCCAGTAAGCCATCAGTATGCCTTTCATGGAAGATTCGATGATGGTAATAAAACGTGGCCGCCCTTCCGTTAACACCAATATAATTGGTTTACCGGTTGCTGCCGCTGCTTTGGCTAATGCCACCTGGTTTTCATCTAATGCCAGGTCGCTGATATTACCCGGACTTTCAGCGTAAGCATTTTCACCCAAACACAAAATGATTGCATCCACATTCGCGGCGGCTGCGGTTATTGCCGCCGCATCAAAATTAATTGGATTATCAAAACCTTTACCGGTAGTGGTAACCACATTGGCTGCACCCAATTTAGCGGAGATGGTTTGTAAAATAGTTTTACTATCCGCAGGATACCATTGTTCATCCTTGCCCTGCCAGGTATAGCTCCAGCAACCGTTCAAAGCGCTGATACTTTGTGCGCCGGGGCCTGCTACCAATACTTTTGTATTTTTTGATAATGGTAAAATATTGTTCTCATTTTTCAATAAGGTCATGGCCTCGTGTGCTGCATCCAGCGCCAGTTGCTGGTATTCAGGTTTCCCAAAATTTGCGAAGGCTTCCTTTTCAGGATAAGGATTATCAAATAAACCCAGGTTAAATTTCAGCGCCAAAATTCTTTTTACCGCATCATTGATCCTGGTTATGGGTACTTCGTTTTTTTTCACGGCTTCTATCAACAAATCATAAAAAGAAAAATCGTTTGGTACCATACTCATGTCAATGCCCGCATTCACACACATAGCAACTGCCTCACGGGCTGATGCGGCAACATTATGGCGGTCATGCACCCTTTTGATGTCTTCCCAATCGGTAACTATTAAACCTTCAAATCCCAGTTCCTTTCTTAATACATCAGTAAGTAAATATTTGCTGGCGTGCACCGGCACGCCATTTATTTCACCTGAGTTGATCATAACTGAAGATGCACCGGCCTTTACCGCTTCCCTGAATTGTGGTAAATAATATTCACGCATTTCTATATCGGGTAAATAAATGGGGGTTCTGTCTTTGCCTGTTCTTGATGCGGAGTAGCCCAGATAATGTTTCATGCAACTTGCCACTGCTGTGGTGCTGTGCAAGCCATCTTCTTCATAGGCTTTTATTACAGCGGCACCCATTGTTTTACCAATAAACACATCTTCACCATAAGTTTCAGGAAACCTTGACCACAAGGGTTGCCGCCCAATATCCAATACCGGCGCAAAGTTCCAGCGAACGCCGGAAGCCCTTAATTCTTTTGCTGTCACTTTTGTTACAGCTTTTGCCAGTTCCATATTCCGGGTAGCGGCCATCCCGATATTTTGTGGAAATAAAGTAGCGTCTAACGTATAGGTTTGTCCATGTATCCCATCAAGGCCGTAAAGTACCGGAATTTTAAGCCGGGTATTTTTTGCTTCATCTGCAATCTGTGTTAGCAGTTTATGCCACTGATCCACGGTTAATGCAT
>JAVHOI010000351.1:0-8644 GCA_036169975.1 Ferruginibacter sp.
TAAACAACAATATGTTAGGAGAATCAAAATTTAAAATATTTCATGACCTGATCAACAACTCTGTTAAGGAGGAACTGATCTGGATGAATGGGTATTTGAATGGAGTGGTGCAAACCCAGGCCAGGCAGTCAACTCCACAAGAAGCTGCTGGTGTCACTGTAAATAAAATCACCATTGTGTATGGTACTGAAACGGGCAATGCCAAAAGGCTTGCGATTGATTTCGCATCGAAGGCAAAACAAAACCGTATCCATGCCAGGGTAATTGGGATGGATCAGTACCGCCTTTCCGATTTGCCAAAAGAGGAATATTTATTAGCTGTGGTGAGTACCCATGGCGAAGGCGAACCACCCCTTGCCGCCAAAAAATTCTATGATCATATTCACCAGAATGGGTTTAAACTGGAGAATCTTAAATACAGCGTATTGGCATTGGGCGATACTTCTTATCCACTGTTTTGTAAAACCGGCGAGGAGGTAGATGAACAACTGAATAAACTGGGGGGCATCCGTATAGCGCCCCTGCGGAAATGCGATGTGGAATATGATGATGATGCGAACGGATGGTTCAAAAGCGTGCTGGAAAAGTTAAGTGGAAAACAAACGGGTTTACCAACCGAATTAATACAGGCTATACCGTTAACAGCTAAAAAAGCAGGTAAGCGGACCTACACCGGTACGGTACTTACAAAAATAAATTTAAACGACCGGGGTTCCAATAAAGAAACCTGGCATATAGAAATAGCTGCGGATGGATTGGAATACAAATGCGGCGATTCAATAGGTATAGTACCGGAAAACCCTGCTGCAGTGGTGGCGGAAATCATTACTGTAAGTGGAGCGGATGAGGGCAAAATAGTTAGGTTCAAAAATGAAGAAATTACGGTTCACGACCTGCTGAAGCAAAAAATAAATATCATTCATTTAACGGAGCGTTTGGTAAAGCAATATGCGGAAATTACCCGGCAGGAAATTCCCGATACGAAGATGGATTTGCTGGATCTGTTGAAAACATATCCGGTAAGGGATGCCGCCCAGTTTGAAGAAATCATTTTAAAAATGAATGCCATTTCACCAAGGTTATATACCATCGCTTCTTCACCGGTGGCACATGAAGGCGAAGTACATATTGTAGCAGTGAAGGATGTTTATACCATAAACGGTGAAACGAAGATTGGTTTATGCTCCGATAACCTGGGCCGGATAAAAGTAGAAGACAGGCAAAAGTTTTTTGTGCAGGTAAATAAAAGGTTCCGTCTGCCTGCGCCCGATAAGGATATCATCATGGTGGGGCCGGGTACGGGTATCGCGGCCTTCCGTTCATTCCTTGCCGAAAGGGATGCGACCGGCGCCACGGGAAGAAACTGGTTGTTTTTTGGAGAGCAACATTTCGTATCCGATTTTTTATACCAGACGGAAATTCAGAACTGGTATGCAACCGGTGTATTGACAAAAGTAAACCTGGCTTTTTCGAGGGATCAAAAGGAAAAATTGTATGTGCAGCATAAGATGCTGAAACATGCGGCGGAATTATTCGAATGGCTGAATGGTGGCGGATATTTCTTTGTGTGTGGTAAGAAAGACCCGATGAGTGCGGATGTTGAAAATACCTTACTGCGCATCATTGAGCAGCAGGGAAATAAGACAAGCGAAGAAGCGAAAAAATATTTGGAGCAGTTGGAAGAAGAAGGAAGGTATGAGAAGGATGTGTATTAAGACGGTTGTAGGCTGTAGGTTTATGGTTTTTGGTTTATGGTTTCGGGTGTTAAATACTTTTCTGTAAATATCGGTAGTTACCAAAAAAGTTATTCGTGCCGGGATGGGTTTTAAATAGTCCCATCGGGACTAAATATCGGTAGAACTGGGAATTTCAAAATGTAACAAAGTCCCTTTAGGGACGAAATATAAAATTTAAGATTAAACGAATGATTTTTAAATATCCCAAATAATATTAGGTATCTGCGGGTGCTTTCTTTCGTTTCAATTATTAATACAGATATTTTGTAACTGTGGAAAATTAACCATATTAATAAAAAATTAATTGAATGTTTGTTAATGGTGAAATTTTCAAAATAAAAATATCAATACCAACTAAAAGGTAGCAAATTGAATGTGTTGCCCAATGATACAAAAGTACAAGTGTGCGACGCAACGATGATGCTATGAAATACGAATGTCCGGGCAAAAAAAATAATATATTAATAAACAAATATGCAGGTGCCGCTTTTGTTTTTCTTTTGAATTAAAAAGGAAGCATGGGTTTCATGTAATAAAACAATAATCATGTCAGATAAAAATAAACTATCCGCAATTGAACGGATAAAAGTTGAAAGTGATGCGCTTCGGGGCAGTATAGGGCAAAGCCTGCAGGATGAAATTACCGGCGCTATCCGCGAAGATGACCAGGCCGTGATTAAGTTTCATGGCATGTACCAGCAGGATGACCGCGACAGGCGGGAAGAACGTGCCGCTAAAAAACTGGACCGCCTTTATACTTTCATGATTCGCTTGCGCCTGCCCGGTGGTTTCATTTCGGCCAGGCAATGGATTGCCGCCCATAACATTGCCGGAAAGAATTCTACCGGTGTTATTAAAATTACGACAAGGCAAACCATCCAGTTGCACGGGATGATAAAAGCGAAAATGAAACCCACCATTCAGGCCTTTAATGAAGCCCATCTGGATTCCATTGCTACCTGTGGTGATATTAACCGGAACGTAGCCTGCTGCTCTAACCCGGGCGAATCGCCTTTGCATGATAAGGTATTTGCTTATGCGGATAAAATCAGTAAACTACTGATGCCTAAATCAAAAGCCTATTACGAAATATGGCTGGATGAAGAATTACTGATTGATAAAAAGGCGGAAGAAGACCCTTTATACCAGGATAGTTATTTACCCAGGAAATTTAAAATTGGTATCGCCATTCCACCCAATAATGATGTGGATGTTTTTACCAATGATCTCGGCTTGATTGCCATTATTGAGGAGGATGAATTGAAGGGTTTTAATATTGCGGTTGGCGGTGGCATGTCAACCACGCATGGCAATACGGAAACCTATCCAAGATTGGGAACAGTGATTGGTTTTGTAAATACGGAAGAAAAATTATTAAAGGCCGTGTACGAAATAGTAACCGTGCAGCGTGACTTTGGCAACAGGAGCGACCGAAAACAGGCAAGGCTAAAATACACGCTCGACAGGATGGGCGTAGATGCTTATAGAAAGGAAGTGGAAAAACGTACCGGCTTTGCGTTGGAGCCTGCAAGGCCATACGCGTTTACAAGCCGTGTTGACCGTTTTGGCTGGGAAAAAAATGATAAGGGGAATTGGAGCTACACCTTGTTTGTGGAAAACGGGCGGGTGCTGGATGACGAAAAGCTGGCGATGAAAACTGCTTTATTGGAAGTAGCCAAAACGGACAAAACAAATTTCCGGTTCACCAGCAATCAAAATATGATCATCAGCGACGTGGCTGCTAAGGATAAAAATGAAATCAATGAAATATTGGAGCGGTTCAGGATAATTGAACATACGGATACGGCCCCGGCTATACGCAAAAATTCGATAGCCTGTGTAGCCCTGCCTACCTGTCCGCTGGCTTTGGCGGAAGGGCAGCGTTATATGCCTGTATTGCTCTCCAAAGTTGAGCCTTTGCTTAAAAAGCATAAACTGGAAAATGAAAACATTATCATGCGCCTGACGGGTTGCCCTAACGGATGCGCAAGGCCTTATGCCGCGGAGATCGGGCTGGTGGGTACAGCCGTGGGTAAATACAACCTGCACCTGGGCGGCGATAATATTGGGCAGCGCTTGAATAAATTGTATAAAGAAAGTTTGGATGAAGCACAGATACTTTCCGAACTGGATGGATTATTCGCATCATTCAAAAAGGAGCGCCATGCAAAAGAATCTTTTGGCGATTATACCTGGAGAAAGCAGTTTGTGGGAGCTGAAAATATTTAGGATGATTTTTTAAAACAGAATACCGGTAATCAACCGGTAAGATATTTTATGGGTGATAATATAATTTCAGGATACGCAAGCCAGGAAAATGATGCTACACGGCCTGACAGGAACCGCTTGTTCCCTGTGTTTCTTAAACTGGAAAATTTGTCGTTGCTGATAGTAGGCGGGGGAAATGTAGGTTTTGAAAAATTGGATACGATATTACAAAACTCCCCGGATGCCACTATCCGCATTGTAGCTACGCATATAAGCGATGAGATAAAATTTTTGGCAGCCCGTAATGATAAGATCAGGTTGATTGAACGGCCATACCAGTCAACGGATTTGGATGATACGGATATCGTGATTGCGGCAGTGGATGATACAGCCGTAAGTGAGCAGGTAAGCCGGGATGCCAAAGAAAAAGGCAAGCTGGTAAATGCGGTGGATAAACCTGGTTTATGTGATTTTTACATGGGTTCAATAGTACAAAAGGGTAGCCTCAAAATTGCCATCAGCACCAATGGAAAATCGCCCACTATCGCTAAACGGATAAAGGAAGTTTTGAACGAAACCCTGCCTGATGAAATAGATGATTTATTAAACAATATGCAAAACATCCGCGATAAACTAAGTGGCGGCTTTGCGGAAAAGGTGAGGCAACTGAATGAACTTACCAAAACACTTTCTCAAAAATAATTTCATGCCCAATCATACACCAGAAGAAACAATTGAAGAAATTACGCAATCGCATGATGTGGTGCTGGCCTCGCATGAACTTATTTCGTCCGGCAGAAAAGTATTCAATAAATATATGTTTGCCATCGCCATTATTTTGCTGGTGATTTTATTCTCCTATTATTTTTTATCAGCGGAACAACTGGCGGATCTACAGGCCACATTAAATAAGGACCGCCATTTATTTTACTGGATGTTGCTAATAGGTTTTGGCGCCGAAATTATCGCGGGCTCAATGGGAATGGGATATGGCGTTATTTGTACTTCCCTTTTATTAATACTGAACGTACCACCTCCGGTAGTAAGCGCAAGCATACATTCCGCCGAAGCATTTACCAGCGCGGCAGGCACGGTAAGCCACTGGCAATTGGGTAACATCAATAAAAAACTGGCGAAGGCATTGGCCATCCCGGCTATTATTGGTGCTGTCGCGGGCGCTTTATTGCTGACTTATGTTGGCGAACGATATGCGAAAATAACCAAGCCATTTATCGCGTTGTACACCATTTACCTTGGTGTAAGGATTTTGCAAAATGCTTTTAAAAAGAAAGAAATAAATAAGCAAAGGGAAAAGAGCAATATAACGGCCCTGGGTTTATTTGGCGGGTTTATTGATTCTTTTGGTGGCGGTGGATGGGGCCCGTTGGTGACAGGGACATTCATAAAAAATGGCCGTACGCCCAGGTTTGTGATTGGCAGTTCTACTTTCGCGAAATGTATCCTTACCGTCGCGAGCGCCATTACTTTTATTTTTACCATCGGCATTCAACACTGGAATATTGTTGCCGGGCTGCTAATCGGAGGAATCGTTACAGCGCCATTTTCCGCGATGCTCGCTTCCAAATTATCAACAAAAAAAATGTTTATCGCGGTTGGTATCGTTGTTATTTTTTGTGGCATGGTTACCATTTACAGGACAATATTTTTGTAACGGGCAATTATATTTTATTGTTTGGTTGATAAAACGGCAAACTAAATAAAAGGCCATAAAAATAATCAGTAATGGCACCGGCCCATGTTGCCTTGTTTTATCGTTGCGAAAATGGGTAATCGTTTTCATGCATGGAACAGGCGATGATTTATCGAAAAAAATATTCCCGGCAAAAACATTTACTCCTCATTATCGGCTTCATCCATAACGCTAATGAGGAAATCTTATGTCTCTATAAGCCGGGATGAAAAAATAATAGTTTATTAAAACTTAAAAAACAATTAAGATTTTTGAAGGGGATGCCTGCATATAAGGTAATCCTTATCAAATAAAATTATTATCGGATGAAAAGAATTATTGTTGGTTGCATAGTATTGATAGGTATTGGTTTTTCAGCAAAAGCACAAAGCGCTAAAAGTATTGAAAATAGTAACCAGTTATGGTTTGGTTATTATTGCCAGTTAAGATTAACCAATAAATGGGAGATATCAGCCGACTTTCAATTGCGTACCAGGGAGGAATTTGTAAATAATTTTTCACAAAGTGTTGTCCGCATTGGTTTAACTTATTATGTAAGCGATGAAACAAAACTCACTGCCGGTTATGCTTATAGTAGTATTTATACCGGAGCTGCAAATAAAAAGATGCCCCGGCCCGAAAATCGTCCATGGCAGCAAATTCAATGGCGCACTATCTATGGCAAAAAAAGTATGGTACAAAGGATCAGGCTGGAGGAGCGATTTAGAAGAAAAATTTTAAATGATTCCATACCTGCAGATGGCAATAGCTTTAATTTCAGGATACGATACAATATTTTATACGAAGTGCCATTCAGTAAAAAAGGGGATACTCATAACGGTCTGTCCTTTGTTATAAATGATGAGGTGCATATTAATTTCGGTAAGCAAATAATAAATAATTATTTTGATCAGAACCGTTTTTTTCTTGGATTAAAATACCAGGTAACCAGGCAAAATAATTTACAGGTTGGCTATATGAACTTGTTTCAGCAATTAGCGACAGGTAATAAATACCGCAGCATCCACGCAATACGTTTGTTCTATTTTCAGAATTTGGATCTGAGGCAGAAATGCACTTCAAAAAAAATGAATAAGTGATTGTTCCATTATTTTTTTTGGACTCTTTGATTTTCTTTCAGCAGCAGGTCAATAGTTTCCACGAACACTTTTTATAGGTAAGGTGGTAAAGAAGTGCTGAAAAATTTAATCCATAATCTTCACTTTTTGTTTATCCATTATAGAACCGAAGGCTCAATTTATTTTGCACCAGCGGATTTCAGTGCGTTGATGAAAGACAAGGTATATCCTTTTTTATTGAAGGCGGCAAAAGACCCTGCATAATATTGCAAGCACTAGTTTTTTACCTGGTAATTTCCATAAAGAAATATACATTTATCCCGGATATGAAATGAACCAACTGTTGAAACAAACAAAAAAAGAGAGGGAAATCAATTTTCAATCCATCACTTCATACACGTTCATCGGGTTGACTTTATTTTTTAAATTCACCTCGCCTACTTTACGGCAATTAAAAGATTCTTTTACTTTTTGATAAGCTGTTTCGTTGATGATGATCTGGCTTTCCTGAGCGGCAGACTGCAAACGTTGTGCAATGTTTACTGTATCTCCAATAACGGTATAATCCAGCCTTTTCAATTTAGCGGAACCAATATTGCCGGAGATCATTTCACCACTGTTGACACCAATGGACACTTTTGGAGAAAAAGAAATAGCTTCGGAAGAGACCGGTAATTTTTCAATTTGTGTTCTTACAGCAAGGCAGGCGTCTATGGCCCTGTCTAAATGATATTCGCCGCGGAATACCGCCATGATAGCATCGCCGATAAATTTATCAATATAACCACCCTGCGCAATAATTTCTTTTACCATCACATCAAAATAACTGTTCAGCAGTTTCACCACCGTATCGGGTGATTCTTTTTCGCTGATGGAAGTAAAGCTACAGATATCAATAAACACTACCGAAGCTTCCACTGTTTCATTGGCCATTAAAGAAGATTCAAACTCACGGCCACCCATAAAATTCAGCACCGTTTCATCCACATACATTTTAAGGATATTATTTTCTTTAATAGCCTTTAGGGTTTCTTTTATTTGCAGTACATGAAGAATGGTTTTCTCCATGGTTAAAGCCAGGTCTTCAAAATTAATGGGCTTGGTAATAAAATCAAAAGCGCCCCGGTTCATGGCAGTGCGTATATTTTCCATATCGCCATAAGCGGAAACGATAACTGATTTTATTAAAGGGCAGGTTTCATTTAACCGGCTTAGCAAAGTAAGGCCATCCATTTCGGGCATATTGATATCGCTTAATACAATATCAATATCGGGGTGCTGCTGAATTTTTTCAAGCGCATCTTTACCGTTAACCGCAAAAATAAATTCGTATTGTTGCTCCCTTATCTTCTGGCGGAATTTCTGTTTGATGAGCATTTCCAGGTCCGACTCATCATCTGCCACTAAAATTTTTGCCATTAGCTGATTGGTTTAAGTTTTTCTTTTAATAAAGCAAAGTCAACGGGCTTGGTTAAAAATTCATCAGTGCCTAATTCTTTAGCGGTTTTAATATTTTCCGGATCGCCGTAAGCAGTTATCATCATTACGATTGGGGGTGGTTTGTGATATTTTTGTTTGATGTGTTCAAGCAATTCCAGACCACTCATGCCCGGCATATTAATATCCGATAAAATCAACACAGCTTCATGCTCATGCCCGTTAAGGTAAACCAACGCTTCCTCTCCTGAGAAGGCGAAAACAAATTCCATCTCCCTGGTTTTAATTTCCTTGCGGAACCTTTGTTCAAAAAGTACCTGCATATCCTTTTCGTCGTCAACTACTAAAATTTTCATTTGTGGGGAAATAATTTTATTGGTAAAGTAATATTAAAATCTGAAAAGTTTCTTTCTTTTGTTTAAATTTTAAAGGCTCCTCCATGCGCTTTTACAATATCATCAATCGTCTGAATCACAGATTTGCACGGATTGATG
>JAVHOI010000352.1:0-32273 GCA_036169975.1 Ferruginibacter sp.
CAACTATGCCCCAAAGCTATTCGTTCAGGACCAGGATATTTTTGCGCCAATCCTTTTGTACCACTTAACAGGTGAATCCTTGAATAAGGGCGAAGGGTAGAAACATCATGCTGCACCATTATACTTTTGCCATTATTGGTACGGATCATAGTTGTATTCATATTGCCGCGATAAGGCTTGTCCACATATTCTTTGAAGAAACCATCTTTTGCAGCCATTTCTTTTGCCAGGTTGTTCAGGGTAAAATCGTTGGTGCTGGTGCTGGTAAGGTAATCAAATTTATCACCCCGGTTAATGTTCATGCATTGCGAAATAGGGCCCAGGCCATGTGTAGGATAAAGGCATCCATTATGCTTAATGTTTTCTTTTAAACGCCACATATCAGCGTATGCATCTTTGTTAAAAAGATATTCTTTAGAAAGATCATGCAGGTAAGCTCCTTCGGCATGTACCAATTCACCAAACAATCCCTGCCTTGCCATATTCAAGGTAAGCAATTCAAAAAAATCATAGCAGCAGTTCTCCAGCATCATCATGTGCTTTTTTGTTTTCTCCGATGTTTCCACCAGTTGCCAACAATCATCAATGGAAAGCCCGGCATTTACTTCAGTGGCTGCGTGTTTTCCATTGTTCATCGCATGAAGCGCTACGGGTGTATGCAATTCCCAGGGAGTGGGGGTATATACCAAATCCACGTCATAGCTTTCACACAATGCTTTGTATCCTTCTGCTCCACTGTATTCTTTGGCCTTGGGCCTTCCCATTTTTTCCAATGTCTTTTGCGCCTTTGTTACCCGGTCGGCATATTTATCACAGAGGGCCGTGATCTCTACCCCGTCTATATAACTTAACCGCTCTACCGCATCGGAGCCCCTCATACCTAATCCTACAATACCAACTTTTACGATATTCAATTTTGGCGCAGCATAACCGCACATGTTAAAAGCGCCTTTGGACGGTTTTGTATCCCCTAACAATGAACGATCGCTTTCATCTGCAATAACGGTTGCAATAGAGGGCAGGCCGGTAACCATCGCCCCTGTGCCCAATGTTAAGTTTCTTAAAAAGTTTCTGCGATTTGATTTCATAAATTATAATTATGGTAAATAAAAAATAGTTGTATTTATAAGTCAGGAAAATTACAATGCATAAATATCCCAAAATAAATCAAAAGAACGCCTGAATATTTAAAAATGAAACCATGTTTGTTTATAAAAATTCCTGCATATACATTTTAAAAATATTGATCCACCTCGCTTTGGTTCCTCGTATATCCTATTAATAGCCGCTCGCAGGCTTTCTCCTATCCATTATTCTACACCTTGCCCGGACCATATTTTTTTTGACTACAATACTTAACCTGTAACTTGCGGCCAATAATTTTAAACGCCATAAATATTGCAGTTTTGAGATATTTATTATTACTTCCACTTTGTTTGCTAAGCATGCTAATAAATGCGCAGAAAAAAAACAGTTCTTATCAATTGCATATTCATAAAGCATCTTCCGCCATACACGTTGATGGTGAAATGAATGAGCGGGCCTGGCAGGATGCGGAAGCGGCGGATAATTTTTTTATGGTGTTTCCAATGGATACAAGCCATTCAAAAGTAAAGACCGATGTTCGCATGACCTATGATGCTCAAAATATTTACATCATCGCTACCTGTTATTTAAACAAGCCGGGGCCCTATATGGTTGAATCTTTGAGAAGGGATTTTACTTTTGGCAGGAACGATAATTTTATTTTTTTCATTGACCCATTTGATGACCGCACCAACGGCTTTACCTTTGGCGCAAATGCGGCAGGCGCCCAGTGGGATGGCACGCTCTATAGTGGGGGCAGCGCTGATCTCAACTGGGATAATAAATGGGTTTCTGTTGTAAAAAACTATCCGGACAGATGGATATTTGAAGCAGCTATTCCTTTCAAAAGCATCCGTTATAAAAAGGGGATCACCAACTGGGGCATCAACTTTAGCAGACTGGATATCAAGGTAGCCGAAAAATCAAGCTGGGCGCCTGTTCCAAGACAATTTCCTACTGCATCACTCGCCTATACCGGCACGTTGGTTTGGGATGCGGCACCGCCGGAAGCGGGCGCAAATATTTCGGTAATCCCATATACACTTGGCGGGCTCACCAAAGATTACGGCAATCAGAAACCTACCGCTTACCGGAAAGACATTGGCGCGGATGCCAAGATCGCTTTAACATCGTCGCTTAATTTGGACCTTACAGTAAACCCGGATTTTTCGCAGGTAGAAGTTGATAAACAGGTAACCAACCTGGACCGCTTTGAATTATTTTTTCCGGAAAAAAGACAATTTTTTTTAGAGAATGCCGACCTGTTCGCCAATTTTGGTTATGCAACTATCCGCCCGTTTTTTTCGCGCCGTATTGGCCTTGGCGTACCAATAAATTATGGGGCACGCCTGAGCGGCAGCCTTGATAAAAATTGGCGTATAGGCTTAATGGATATGAAGACTAAAGGTGCCGCTGAAAACGGTTTGCCCATACAAAATTTTACGGTGCTTGCTTTGCAGCGCCGTATGTTCGCACGTTCCAATATCAGGTTCATGTTTGTAAATAAACAATCCGTAAACTATCAGCCTGGAAGTGATACCACCAAACCGAACTATTCCCAATACAACCGAAACCTCGGCCTTGAATATAATCTTGCATCCGCTAATAATTTATTTACCGGAAAATTCATGTTGATTAAATCTTTCAGCCCCGGTAAAACTTCCGGCGAGCTGGTACATGCGGCTAACCTGCTTTACACGGATAAAAAATGGAGCATTGCCTGGCAGCACGAATATGTTGGTAAAAATTATAATGCCGAAGTTGGTTATGTACCCCGCAATAATTACATAAAAATAAATCCGCAGGTTGGATATTCCTTTTTCCCTAAAAAAGGAAAGGTATTAAGCCATGGCCCCTATATCAGTTCCACTTATTTTTTCAACAAGGATTTTCACCAGACGGATAATGAGACTTATCTTGATTATAAATTTAATTTCCGGAACCAGGCTACATTCGATGCATGGATAGCACATGATTATGTGGAGCTGCTAAAACCATTTGATCCCACCAACTCAGGTAAAGATACCCTGGCCACCGGTACCAAACATAGCTGGGATGCCTGGGGCACCAATTATGTATCAAAGCCACAAAAATTATTTACCTGGGCCTTTTCCACAAGGTACGGTGGCTACTATGCCAACGGTAGCAGGCTCAACCTTACCGCGGATTTTGGTTACCGGGTTCAGCCTTTTGTAAATATTACTTTAAGTACAAGCTACAATTATATTGACCTGCCACTTCCCTGGGGAAAAACCAATTTCTGGCTTATTGGTCCGCGAATTGACCTGACTTTAACCAATAAATTTTTCTTTACCACATTTGTGCAATACAACGATCAGCAAAAAAATATAAACCTCAATACAAGGCTTCAGTGGCGTTACAAACCCGCTAGCGATTTCTATATTGTGTACACCGATAATTATTACACGGCTCCATTGTATGTGCGTAACCGGGCACTGGTACTCAAATTCACTTATTGGTGGAATACGTAAAAGGGTTTATTTGCGGCAAATTAAATATTATGTTTTACTTTTGCTCTCCTACAAAATTGCCTGATAGTGTAACGGTAGCACCTCAGATTCTGATTCTGCTAGTCTTGGTTCGAATCCAGGTCAGGTAACTGCAAGGGCAAATCATAAAAAAAATGATTTGCCCTTTTTTATTTTCGTTGCCCTTACCAACTTGTAATTAACACCACTACTTCAAATATCGAGATACTTGATTACCGATTTCGTTAAATGTCAATTTTTCAGAATACATCGAACTTATTATTTCCCTTTTTTGCTTTGTATCAGCTTCTTCATATAGTTATCAAGTTTTTCAGGACTATTTAAGCCTTGCCAAACAAGGCTCTATTTTCATCCCCAATATCGCAGTCTTCCTGAAAAAATTAGCCCCTTTTCCACACTATGTGCAGAAATGAGGTTTATCTTATCTGGTAGACTGCGATATTGGGGAATATTGGAAAGTTACGAATTTATCCTTTTTGGTTCCGGCTTGTCCGGCTTAGGTTATCAACAATAACTACATTAAATCCTTCATTTATCAATTCAACAACCGTATGAGAGCCTATATAACCCAAGCCACCTGTAACTAAAATAGTTTTGTTCATCTAATTATTTATCAAGGGAGAATTGAAATATTGTTCTACTGTAAAACTGCTCCCCTGCCTTTAAAATTGTTGATGGAAAATGAGGATGATTGGGTGCATCCGGAAAATGCTGGGTTTCTAAACATAAAGCGGCACGTTTATTATATACAATTCCATTTTTGCCTTTTACATTATCTAAAAAATTACCGGTATAAAAATGTACTGCCGGCTCGGTGGTGTACACATCCATAACTATACCTGAACCAGGTTCTTTTACAATAACTGCATGCTTTAAAATTGGGGTGTGCTGCTTTTCTAAAACAAAACTGTGATCGTATCCATTGCTCAATTGGAGTTGTTGGTTGTTGTCTGCAATATCTTGCCCCACTCTTTTAAACCTGGTAAAATCAAATGGTGTACCGGCAACATCTGCAATTTCTCCCGTTGGCACTTGCATTGTGTTTACAGGAAGGTAATACTGGCTCAATATTTTTAATTGGTGGTCGTCAATTGTTTTTTCAGGATTACCAGACAAATTAAAGTAGGTATGCTGGGTAAAATTAACCAATGTGGTTTTATTGGACACTGCTTTATATTCAATACTCCATACATTGTCGTCATCCAGTGCATAAATAACTTCGAGTTGTAATTCACCGGGAAAACCTTCTTCCAGGTGCGGACTTACATATTTAAAGATAACTCCGCTTTTACCGGTTTGCTTAAAGGCCGTTGCCTGAAATATTTTTTTATTAAATCCTTCAAAGCCACCATGCAAATGATAACCGCCTTCTCTTAAATTTAGTTTATAGGTTGCATTATCCAGCACTACCGTTCCTCCGGCAACACGATTGGCGTATCTTCCAACAACTGTGCCCAGGTAAAATTCATCGGCCTGGTAATCGGATTGTGTATCATACCCCAGTACCACATCTTTAAGATATCCATATTTATCCTTCACAAATAACGATACCACTGCTGCCCCTAAATCAGATACCACAAGCCGGGTACCATTAGCATTTTCAATGGTATGAATATTTAATGATGAGACATTTTTTTTCGACCCCGCTGTAATTGTATTCGTATTGGTCATATCTGTTCCGTATTTCACTTTCGCCTGTTATTAATGATATAAAAAGGGGGCAGGAATATCTACCCCTTGTGTAACTATTGTCTGCTCTGCTAAAAGTTAAAACGGAACAGGTATAAATTTAGATGTAGCGGTTTTGGCTTCTGATATTTGCCCCACTTCCGACCAACCTGCATCTGACTCTACCAATCCAAAATGAATAAAGTTTTTGATTGTACCCAGCACACTTCTTTTTACTGAAAACTCAATTGCATTTTTTCCGCCGGTGGTGGATAATGCAGAAAATTTCATTGCATCTGCAAACGAAGCAACCGAGTTCCACGAAAATGCAGTTGGCGCTCCTGCGTGTGCAAATACATCGCCCCATCCTCCTATCGGGCTACCTTCCAACAAAAAATCGGCGCCGGAATGCACCGGGTAATACCAGGTGTTAAATCCTGTAGCAGGATTATTATCAGCATCCATATAAATATCAATGATCTCCATCTTCATAGTAGCATCTCCTTCAAAATAAAAATACACTGCATCGCTGGACACAAAAGCTTTAACCGAGCGCACACTGCTTGCGTAAGCAGGATCGTTTTGATAAGTGTACGGCACATATTGCCAGTCAGTAAAATCGCCATCTATTTTAATATTGGGGCCAATGATGGTAACTGTATCTTTAAAAATATTTGTTTCCGTACCATTTTTTGCAGTAAGAGAAACTAAAAAATCTCCCTTTTTTGTAAAAATATGCTGTGGTGTTTTACTGGTTGATCCCACACCGCTCCCATCACCAAAATCCCAGCTGTATTCTGTAGCATTGGTAGAAAAATTGGTGAAATTTACTTTGTACCCATCTGTCACATAACTGAATACTGCTTTTAAACCACTGTCTGTACTCGCCTTTTTGCAGGAAGCAGTACCGAGTGTTATCAGCAGCACAGTAAATAAATAAATGATATTTCTTTTCATATTTATATTTTTATTTTAAAAATGTTTTAGTGAATACTTTTAGTAACCGGGGTTTTGAATAAACTTACCTTTTCCTTCGGCAACTGCCTTTAACGAAAACGGGTATACTACTTTGTTAGGTCCGGTATAGGTTGATGCATGCACTTCCTGGCAACGGCTTATGAATTTTCCGTTGCGGATAAGATCAGCCCTGTATTGACCGTTCTCACACCAAAACTCGTGGCTCCTTTCCAGCAAAACAAGATCATTGAACAATGCTAAACTGTTGTAGTTGGCCAGCAACTTATCTGTCAATCCTGCTCTTTTTCTTACCGTATTTACCAATTGCATAGCTTCTGCAGTTGGTGTGCCTGCGCCGTTAGCAATGGCTTCTGCTTTTGATAACAACACATCGGCATACCGGTACATAACAATGTCAACTGTAGACAATCCCGTTGTTCTGTTAGCATCCTGGTTCATTTTTAAAGGCAATGGTCCCCAGTCTAAGATACTGCCGGGGTTGGCCCGGTTGTAAGTGATACCGTCTGTTCCTGTATATTGGGCCAGTAACATTTCTTTTCTTTTATCTGCAGGTTCAAACCTGTCGTAGAACCACCAGGTGCTGGTGATGGTGCCAAAGCCACCCTTGGGTGCAAAGTTCGAAGGCAATACCATTAACTGCCATTGATTTTCGCTGGTACCAGCGTAATCGCATGGAATTGCCCAGATCACTTCATGGCTGTTTTTGGCGCCATCCAAATCCCACATAGCTGCATAATTGGCATCAAGCGAATAAGAATTGAATGCAATGATCTCATCACACAATGTTTTCACCTTTGCCCAGTTTTTTTCGTGCAGGTTTAGCCGTATGTCGATCATTTTTGCAAGTGCTTTATTAAACTTGCCGTATTCTGCATCAGCTGGGGCAGGTAAATCTGTTGCAGCGGCTGTAAGATCAGCTTCAATAAAAGCCACCATTTCTGCATTGGTCAATCGGGCAAGCGGTTGTTCCTGCAAAGGATTTTTCAAAATATCTAAAGGCGCAATAACTATCGGTCCGTACAGGTCAAATAAAGTGTAGGCCAGGAGGCCTCTTGCACAACGCACATGTGCAACCGCTTTTTTCTTTAAATCATCGCTCACTGTAGACCGGTTGATGAGATCGATAGTGATCGTCATGCTGCTGATCTTGTTGTAAAAATCATCGTAATACCGGGTAAATAAAACATCTGTTGGTTTATAATTTTGCAGGGAAGCAGTAAGCTGGTCGCCGTATTTACCATGCAGGATTTCTGTGGTGGCATCACTAAGAAACATCACTCCTCTTTCGGAGGTGGAAAAAATACCATCAAACCAGGCACCCCTGAGGGGGTAATAGGCTGCATTTACCATAGCATCTAAATCCGCTGCAGACTTGGGGAATATATTGGGGTTGATATCCGAGTAATCAACCGATACCAGGTCTTTGGTGCAACTGCCCAGCAGCACAACTATTGAAAGAAATAAAAATTTAAATTTTTTCATGTTTTTGTCTTTTAATTGTAAGATTAGAAGTTTACGTTTAACCCTACTGTGAAGGTTCTGATGTAAGGATACGCAGCAGTATAAGAATCCGTTTCAGGATCAACACCGGTGTATGGTGTAATCACTGCAAGGTTTTGTGCGTCTATATGTACCCGTGCTGCCGTAAAAATATTCTTCAATAATTTTTTAGGGATATTATACCCCAGCGAAACATTCTGTAATCTTATATACCAGGCCTTCTGCAAAAAGAAATCGCCTACGCTATAAGGAGAAAACCCCCAGAAAGAACTTGGCTGCGTGGTAGATGGATTGGTGGGTGTCCAACGATCTTTTACCGAACGTAAGGCATTGTATCCGTTAGAATACACACCATAAGCACTGATGCCATATGCGGTGTAGTTAGGATCTGCCAAACGACGGCCAAACATTGCAGTGAAATCAAAATTTAGACTAAAATTTTTGTAGTTAATGATGTTGGTAATGCCAGCCATATACTTCGGATCTGATGTACCCAGCAAAACATTGTCTGCATCATCTATCTTTCCATCAGGAGCACCTGTTCTGATAAACCTGCCATTGGCATCTACCACAGGGTTTCCGGCAGCATCTCTCTTAAAGCCATTAACGTCTTTAATTTTTATCATACCAGGTTTAAGCTCGGGCTGAGAGGCTGGTATTTTTTCTCCAATCTGCAGGATGCCATCAGCAAGGCGGCTGTATACAGGACGAATGGGATCGTTATCACTTTCGTAAACAAACGGCTTCCAATCCGGAGCCCTTTCTTTCCAAGTATCTTTATAATGAGATAATACAAACGTGGTACGCCATTGCAGGTCTTTAGTTTGAATATTCCGGGTATTAATAGTTACTTCAAAACCCCTGCTTTGCGTTTTACCCACATTGGCAATAATACTGTTGATCTGCTGATAAGAGTTTAATGATTTAGTAGCTAACAGATCTGAAATAATATTATTGAATACTTCAACGGAACCATCTACTTTACCATTAAGCAGTGTGAAGTCCACCCCTAAATTTGCACCAGTGGTGGTTTCCCATTTCAGGTCAGGATTTTCTAACCTGGATAAAGAAACACCAATGAGCCTTGAATCGTTTCCTGAAAGCCAGGCCGGGTAAGCACTGTAGGCTGCAAATGCATTACTGTTGATGGTAGCATTACCGGTTTGTCCGTAGCTAAGCCTTACTTTGAATTGTGATACCACATTTTTTATATGTTGAAAAAATGGTTCTTCTGCCACGTTCCATGCTACAGCTGCAGAAGGGAATGTTGCCCATTTATTGTTCACCGCAAAAACACTGGCACCATCAGTACGAACAGTAAAAGTAGCCAGGTACTTACCTTTAAAATTATAATTCAACCTGCCAAAGTAAGAAGCAATCAGGTTTTTAGATCCTGCTGAATTGGTTGGCAGCTGAATACTTCCGGCACCAAGGTTATTCCATAAAAAAGCATCGGTAATAAAGCCTGTTGCTCCTGCGCTGGTAAATTTATTGTTGAATTTTTGTTCAGACACACCAGCCAGCACAACAAATTTGTGCGACTTTAAAAATGTTCGTGTATAGTTAGCAGTTGCTTCCATCAGGTAATCATCCCTGTCTCCATTAGAAATAAAAGCCCTGCCATGTTCTAAAGCGCCATGCAATGTGGTGGTGGGTATATAACTTTCTCTTTTAGTAAACCCTCTGTCCATACCTGCTTTTAACCTGATGGTCAGATCTTTTATGGGCATGATATCTACAAAAACATTTGCCAGCCATCTTTCCAGCCTGCTCTGATCACTTATTGTAAGCAAAGAATAAGGATTAGGCTGTAAAGCCAATTGCGGGTTCAGCGGATAATTTCCATTTTCATCTATTGCCTGTATGTGAGGCCCCTGTTGTATTGCAGCCCTGATGATACCAGAGTTTTCAAATTGATCGCCACCTAACTGGCTGTTCTTATTATCAATGCGGCTTCCGGTTAAATTAAAGCCCATTTTTACATACTTATTTATTTCCTGGTCAATGTTGGCCCTTACAGAATATCTTTTAAAGCCGGAATTTTTTACAATACCATCCTGGTTGTAATAGTTACCCGACAATAAGTATTTGGTTGATTTATTGCCACCGGAAAGAGACAGGTTATGCTGGGCGGTAAAGCCATCTCTTGTAACTAAACTAAACCAGTCTGTACCTCTGCCTACATTATTGATTGCATTTTGAGTATATAATTTTCTGTATAAACCATTTACGGGATTGGCCTCTGCTTCTGCACGGGTTTTGGTACCATAAGGTATCACACCATTATCAAAATCCCATTGCTCCTGTCCTGCTTCATTACGTACCTGCATCCATTCGTTTAATGGCAGTACATCAAAAGGGTTATTATATTTTTGAAAAGATAAATTATTGGAGTACTGCGTTCTTAATCCGCCGTCGCTGCCTCTTTTGGTGGTAATTAAAATTACACCGTTAGCCGCCCTTGAACCATAGATAGAAGTTGCGCTGGCATCTTTTAATACTTCAATAGATTCAATATCATTTGGATTGAAAGAATTTAAGATACTCTGTGTACCTGCCTGGTACCTGCCCCCGCTTTCTGGTTGCTGCAAATCAGAAATAGGAAACCCGTCTATAACAAACAATGGCGCATTACTTGCATTTACAGACCCGGCACCACGTACCAGTATATCAAGGCCACCACCGGGCTGTGCACTGTTTTGCCTGATGGTTAAACCGGCAACTTTACCTTTCAGCATGCCGCCAATTTCAGGGCCAGATGATACCACGAGATCCTTAGCTTTTACTGATGATACTGCACCGGTAAGATCTCTTTTTCGTGTTGTACCGTAACCAATTACCACTACATCATCCAAAGATTTATTGGTGGCCACCAGCACCACATTCGCTGCAGTCTCACCTTTCAGCACCACTTCCTGACTGGCATAATCAACAAAAGAAAATACCAGTGTTACATTACCTGCAGGCACTTTAATTGTATATACACCGTTGGCATCGGTGGTAGCACCGTCTTTTGACCCCTTAACCAGCACACTTACTCCTGCAAGTGCTTTACCGTCTATATCAGTAGTTACGGTACCAGTTACAGTACGTTGCTGTGCTTTCAGGCCTACACCTATAAGCAGCAGTAATAATAGCAATAGATTTTTTTTAATGAGCCTCATAGCAATTTATTTTGGTTTTACTTATTAAGAGATTAAATAGTAATGGTTTTGTCTGTTACCTGTAAATCTGGTAAACGATTTTTCAGCATGCAAAAGTTAATAATTTGATAATGCAAATCTCAGTATTTATTTACTCATAACAAAATGCCGAAGCTGCTGCAGTAGCGGTTTTGCACTATGCAAGCGTTTGCTTTTCCAGGTAAAACGTTTGCATAAGTTTTAAATTAAAATGCATAGCGTGCAAAAACATTGGCAATTTTTTTAAAAATGATTTCATCAATGAAAGCTGTTGCAAAAAAACAGTGCTGCAGATCAACTTATTTATTTTAAATGCAGCTGCTTATTTACCAAAACACCATTTAAAAAAATGTTTTTGTTAAATCATTTATTTTAAATGGTGCCCTGCAGGTTTCCGTTGAATGCCGATCTAAAAATTAAAGCCTGTCGTAGTCATATTAATTTACTTTGATTGTTGCCAGTAACTTATTATATCCTGTTGTTGCATCCCACACATCTGTATTGGCAAGCCGTATGGCATACTCAGGCCTTGCTGTTATTGAACTGTATTTATCAGGCATATACAAATACATATCATAAGTGCCCGCAATTAAAGAGGCGCCTGTAGGAATGGTAGTTTCAATTTTTGTAGCACCGCTGAACCATTTCCGGATGTCGGTATTTAATGTGTAAGTCAATTCCTGCCCGGTACTGCTGTTCTTTAAAATTAATTTAACCGGCCTTTCATTAAACGGTGATGCATACCCTGCATTATTTACTGTTAAGCTGATCGGTAAACTGCTTCCTGCTGTAATTTCTTTTGGATAAACCAATTCGGTTAACACAAACCGGTAACCCAGTTTTTTCCGGATGTTAAGCATGCATCCCCCGGTTTGCCAATCGTTATTCACCGCATTATTATAAGCACAGTTTAAAAAGCTGTAATGCAATGCTGCCATTTCCGTTTCAGCCATGCCTGCCGGTTCGCAATCGTTTTGCGGACTGTAGGTATCGTCGCAGGTTTCTCCACCCACAGCAACATATTTGCTGTCTGCTCTTGTAAAAGTTCGCAGCACCGTATTAGCCGATTGCCGTGGTGTGGAGGAATTACCATAATCTTCATAAGTGCCATAATCATTAGTGCCAGATAAAAAGCAATCATTATGAAAACCTATCCTGGCCTTATCCAATCCGCTGAAAGCTTCGGCTTCTGTTAATGGCAGCGCACTAGTTGCAGCATTAACACCATATACAAACCGTTGTTTCAATTGCGGAAAGCGCACCTGTATCATCCTGTCTTTAGGTAAAGCATTTAATAAAGCCTGCATTACATCGATTCTGTCCTGCCAGTTATTATCCAGTAATTTTCCCTGCCCATTTTGTGATGCATCACCAAAGTAATCGGTATAATAATTTTCGCCCCAGATACCAATAAAACCCAGTTGCACTACAGCAATCACATCAGCAGCATCAGTTAATATCGGTTTTAATTGTGCAATATGCTGCAATACTATTGTTTTAGATGCATCGCCATAAGGCGTACAAATAGATCTTTCGGGACAGGTACCCGCAGTTACCGTATTGGTATACATAAACCGCGGTATCAGTTTTACACCGGCAGCACGGGCTATATCAAAATCATTTTTTACCGATTGTAAAAAAGCAGTGGACAAAGGTGTCGTTTTAAAAATATCCATGATAAAATTCCTGTACACGATCGTGCTGTATACCTGGTAGTTTCCCCCATCGGCCGAATTTAAACCTCGCCATTGCTGCAGCTGTGATTGTACCAATGGTACATAAGCACTAGCACGTACTTCTGTAAACCTAAAAAAACCTCTTTCCGGGTTGGCAAAGTCTTCAGTACTTTCTGTATAACTAATCGTGGCATTAGGATCCGATGCCGGAGGCGTGCTCTTGTTTTTTTTACAGGCAGCCCAAATGGTTGCAACAGCAATCAGCAATAAGATACTGTTGAATATTTTTTTTGTTTCAGAAAACATACTGTTATTTTTTGTTGATGTACTATTTTACAATGATCGTGTGCCGGAGATTATTATAACCTGTGGCTTCTTCCCACACATTTTCATTTGACAAGTGTACGCAATATTCAGACCGTTTGCTCAGTAAAACGTTTGCATCAGGTAAATACAAATACAATTGATAGTTGCCTGCTGGTATATTTCCTGGTAAGTGAATTTGTTCTTTAATATGATGGCTGCCACTAAACCAAAATTGCGGATTGGTTTTTAGTGTTATTTCAAACGCTTGTTTTGTATTGGTATTTTGCAAAATAATTTTTACAGGGCGGGCATTGTATGGTGAAGCATATCCAACATTATCGATTATAAAATCTATTGCTAAAGCATTGTTTTTATTTACCTGCATTGGCAATATGGCCTTACGCAACATCAGCCGGTATCCCAATTGTCTTTTAATATTGTACAAACAACCACTGCTGTCCCAATCATTGTTTACATCAGTGTTGTAAGCCGCATTAAGATAACTGTAGTGCATGCGCCGCATTTCTGCCTCGGCATGTCCTGCAGGTGCACAATCATTTTGAGGACTAAAACTATCATCACAGGTTTCGCCTCCTACTACAGTAAATTTTGTATCGGCTTCAATATATTTTCTTAATACCTGGTTAGCCTCCTGTCTTGGTTGTAAAGAACTGCCATAGTCGTAATAAGTGCCGTAATCATCTGCTGTTGATAAGAAACAATCATTATGAAAACCGACTCTTGATGGATAAGCATTGTTAAATGCATCAGCCAATTTTAATGGTAAACTTCTTACACCTGCAGATGGCCCATACACAAATTTTTGTTTTATTTGCGGCGTACGCACCTGCACCATCCTGCTGGCAGGTAATGCATCCAGCAAGGCTTTTAAAAATTCATTTCTTTGCAACCAGTTGCTGTCTAAAATTTTTCCCACGCCATTGGTAGAAGCATCTCCAAAATAATCAGTAAAATAATTTTCGCCCCAGATACCTACAAAGCCCTGTTGCATTACAGCAATCACGTCCGCATTTTTTTGCAGCAATGGTTTTAATTGCCGGATATGCTGCAGCACAATGTTGAGTGGCGCATCACCATACGGCGGACAAATTTTATATTCATCGCCACAATTGCCGCTTTTGGTAGTATTGGTGTAGGCAAAGCGCAGGATCATTTTCAAACCAGCTTCACGAACAGCGTCAAAATCTTTTTGAAGGTTTATTAAAAAGAGATCGGATAAAGGCTGATCTTTAAAAGTATCCAGTTCGTAACCGCGATAGATCAATGAAACCTTAACAGTATACGTTGCTTTGCCTGGTTGCTGGGCATTGCTGCGGTACGTTTTTAATTTTTGAACATCCAGCAAAACAAAATTACTTGCCCTGGTTCCGGAGGGAATATAAAAACCCCTTTCCGGGTTAAGCATATCTTCATTACTTTCTTTATAAACAATGGTTTTGTTTTGCGGCAATGCACGTATTGCAAGTGAACATAAAAACAGCAGTAACCAGAATTTTTTCATGAGTTAATCAGAGTTTAATAAATATTTTTTTGGTAAATAACCAGTAACACAAACACCATTCTAAAAACAGTGTTACCAAAGCGCTTGTTACAGCCTGCAATTTACCCGGCATAACCCCATTTACAAAAATAGCCACCGTATGATTCAGCCATTGCGCTCCAATAGTTTCAAAGAATAAGTAAATAAATATTGCATTGGTACCTACTGCAACAAATATCCAGGCATACCTGTTCACTCCTTTAATATCTGTAAGCCAGTAAAGGAAAGCCATGATCACCAGTACCCAACCACCAGAAGCCAACGTAAATGAAGACGTGCTGATACGTTTGATAATGGGTGTGATACTAAGCATATCTAATCCGTATCCAATAGCTAAAGCTACTGCAGCAGCAATCAATAAAATTTTTATTTTTTTATATTCCCTGATTGGATGAATCAGCAATTTACCTGCCAATACTCCCCAGATGGTATGTGCTGCGGTAGGAATAATATTAATGGCAACCCAACCATCTGTATTGATCTTTCCCATTAAGATGGTATCAAACCATGCACCAAAATTTTTAAACTCCGTAAAAGGCTGATCAAAGCCAGGCATTAATACAAAACGATACAAAACATCCGTTACTATCAGCAATAAAACAGAAAATATAATTTGAAAAACTGTTGATCGCTTTATAATAAGATAAGCAATGATAGTAGTTACAGATAACTGTGTTAGTACATTCCACAATTCCCACACCATTTTACCGGCATACACACAATGCAAAGCGGTGCCGCAGATAAACAACTTTAAACATCTTACAGCAATATGTTTTAAATTTTGCTGCCAGCTTATGCCCTTTTGTAACTTATAATAGTAAGAGATATATAAAGCCGCCCCTGCCATGGTCATAAATGCAGGTTGTACCAAATCCCAAAAATGAAGGCCATGCCATGGATGATGAAAAAATTGCTGCACGATTGCATTTGTAACACCGGTTGGTAAAAGATCATTTAAGGAAGTATAGAGCAAACAACTTTCTGCTGCCAGTAAAATCATAATTAAACCACGCATTACATCAAGTGAAAGCAGGCGTTTTTGCTGTGTTTGCATAATGAGGTAAATTATCACATATTTTACAGCTTTAAGTATGCAAACGTTTTACTGTTTTTACCGTTTCTGTTAAAAACAAATTACTTTAGAGTTATGGAACAGAAGCCAACAACGATAAAAGAAATTGCCAAGCGGTTGAACATTTCGTTCTCCACCGTATCAAGAGCATTGCATGATCATCCTAATATTGGATTGCGTACAAAAATGCGGGTGCAGCAATTAGCCAAGGAGTTGAATTATGAACCTAATCAGACGGCGATATTTTTCCAGCAGCGCAAAACTTTTACCATTGGTGTAATCCTTCCCGAATTATCGGAAGCATTTTTTTCTACTTCTATCAGTGGTATAGAAGACACCGCGGAGAAAAATAAATACACCGTATTGCTCGGGCAATCGCACGATAGTGAAGAAAGAGAAATAAAAATTCTCGAGACCATGAAGAACCACCGTGTGGACGGCCTCATCATTTCCATTTCTAAAAACACCGTGAATTACGAACATTTTGAAAGTCTTAAAAAATATGGCATACCGGTAGTGTTCTTCGACCGCATTCCCAAAATGACCGATATCCATTATGTAGCCTGCAATATGATATCGGGTACCATACAGGCCGTTACTTACCTGATTAAAAAAGGTCATCGTGTAATAGGCATGATCAACGGGCCCGAAAAATTATTCGCCAGCCAGGAAAGAAAAGAAGGCTACATACAATCTATGACCAAGAGCCGTTTGAAATTTGATCCCTCGCTGGTGGTAAACAGCGACCTTACTTTAGAAGGTACGCAAATGGCGATGGATGAATTACTGCGTTCTAAAAGAAAGCCAACTGCTATTGTAACCTTTAATGATTATGTAGCACTGGATGCTATACAATTTGCTTTAAAAAGTAAAAAGAAGATCAATAAGGATATTTGTTTTGTAAGTTTTGCCAACCTGCCCATCAGCACTTACAGCGCCTACCCGCCTTTGGCTTCGGTAGAGCAACATCCATATGTACAGGGACAAAAAGCAACGGAAATTTTAATTGAACTGATGAATAAGAATAAAGAGGAAACTCCTCAAATGGATGCGTATTACAAAATCATTGTAGAATCGCAGCTTGTCCTGAATGAAAAAAAATAAAATTGCCTGTTTTACGATACTAAACAACGCAAACGTTTTACCCTTATTTTTATTGAAACATGAATTAAGTTTGATCATTGTAAACTCTAATCAAACCAGATGCTTCAACCCGTTTTTAACGCCTTTGGCCTTACCGAAAATATCAATGCTGCCGTTCCATTTGGTTCCGGCCTCATTAACCATACCTGGAAACTGACTGATAAGGGCAATGTATATATTTTACAGCAGATCAATCACCAGGTATTTAAAGATCCGCAGGCCATTGCATATAATGTAGCCCACATTGCCAATTACCTTCAACAGCATTGTCCAAATTATTTATTTGTAGTGCTCATAAAAAATATTCATAAAGAAGATCTTTTTTTTGATGCGGCAAATGGTTATTTCCGCCTCAGCCCCTTTATTGAAAACTCTCATACTATTGACGTGGTGGAAGAGCCACAGCTTGCATGTGAAGCAGCCAACCAGTTTGGAAAGTTCACTCAATTACTATCAGGTTTTGATGTAGGCAAATTAAAAATCACCTTACCCGATTTTCATAATCTTAGTCTGCGTTACCGGCAGTTTGAGCAGGCACTAATATATGGTAATGCAGACCGAATAAAGCAATCAGAACAATTAATACAGGTCATCGTGGCCAATAAATCCATTGTGGATGTGTTTGAAAACATCAAATCGAATCCATATTTTAAACTGCGTGTTACGCACCACGATACCAAGATAAGCAATGTACTGTTTGATGAAAATAACAAGGGCCTATGCGTGATCGATTTGGATACTGTAATGCCGGGCTATTTCATCAGTGATGTGGGAGATATGATGCGCACTTATTTAAGCCCGGTGAGTGAGGAAGAAAAAGATTTTTCTAAAATAGAGATCCGGGATGACTATTTTACCGCCATTGCCGAAGGTTATTTAGGCCAGCTGCTATATGAACTGAGTGAAGAAGAAAAAAAACATTTTGTGTATGCAGGAAAATTCATGATCTATATGCAGGCGATGCGTTTTCTTACCGACTATATTAATGATGATGTTTATTATGGCTCAAAATACAAAGGGCATAATTTTGTAAGGGCCGGTAACCAGCTTACGTTATTACAAAAGCTGATGGATAAAGAAACGCAGTTTCAGCAATTGATAAAAAACTTTCAGGCATCAGCGATATAATATTGCTTACATCAAAAAGCCCGGTTGTTATGACCGGGCTTTTTATTTATACCTCCGGTAAAAATCAGTAGTGCCATTTAACAAATGCTTCCACAGCTGCATATTCGGCTAAACCAAGTTTATTGTACAATGCTGCGGTGGCACTGTTGCGGTCTTCGGCACGTTGCCAAAACTCACGACTATCTGTACCCTGAAATACCACGCCATCTTTCTGGCTCTGGTGTTTAAAAATACCGTTGCGTTTTTTTAATACCTGGTCGGGACTCATAGGCACAGCCATTTCAATTAAATCAATATCCCACTCTGCCCATGCCCCCTTGTATAACCATAACCAGCAATCATTCATAAAAACTTTATGCTTCAATCTTTTTACTGCTTCAAAAATACCATCCAGGCAAACTTTGTGTGTACCATGCGGATCGGCCAGGTCACCCGCCGCATATACCTGGTGTGGTTGTATTTGCTCTATCAACGCAGCAATAATTTCAATATCTGTTTCGCCTATCGGATTCTTCTCCACCAAACCGGTTTCGTAAAAAGGCAGGTTTAAAAAATGAGCATTGCTATCAGGAAGACCTACAAAACGACAGGTATTTTTTGCCTCTCCCCTGCGAATGATTCCCTTTACCAAACGTAATGCTTCAATATCTTTTTCACCATTCTTTTTTATTTTTAAAAATGCGAGCGCTTCATTGTACATCTTATCTGTTTCAGGCGTATTGATATTAAACTGCTGGTTATAATCTTTTATAAAATCAATAAAACGAAACGCTTCATCATCAGCTACTGCAATATTGCCGCTGGTTTGATAAGCCACATGCACTTCATGCCCCTGATCAACCAAACGCTGAAAGGTGCCGCCCATAGAAATGATATCATCATCCGGATGCGGGCTAAAGATCAACACTCTTTTCTTTTCAGGTGTGGTCCGCTCTGGCCTGAAAGTATCATCTGCCTTAGGTTTACCACCGGGCCAGCCCGTAATAGTTCTTTGTAATTGATTAAAAACTTCAATATTGATATCATATGCTTGCCCATATAAAGCCAGCAGGTCGCTCAGTCCATTTAAATTATAATCATCATTGGTAAGTTTTAAGATGGGCTTATTTAATGTTAAGGCTAAATGTGTAACTGCTTTTTTTATCATGCTGTTATTCCATAACACATCATCCGTAAGCCAGGGTGTTTTTTTACGCGTTAATACAGCAGCAGCGCTTTCATCCAAAATAAATTCCACATTGTGATGCCCCTGTAAATAAGATGCCGGAACAAATTCTGTTACGGGGCCTTCTACTGCCTGCTGGATAATGTTTGCTTTTCTTTCGCCCCATGCCAGCAATACAATTCTTTTTGCTTTTAGTATGGTGCCCACACCCATCGTAATGGCTTTACGCGGCACATTGGCTAAACTGCCGAATTCATATGCCGCATCAAAACGCGTAAGATGATCCAGGGTAATTAACCTTGTTTCAGAGCTTACATGACTGCCGGGTTCATTAAAACCAATATGCCCGTTGCGGCCAATACCCAGCAATTGAAAATCGATACCACCAAATTCTTCAATTTGTTTTTCATAATCCCTGCAGTGCATCTTTACCATCTCCTGCGGTATACCACCATGTGGAAGAAAACAATTTTCTCTTTCAATATCAATATGCCGGAATAAATTTTCTTCCATAAAATGCCTGTAACTCTGTATAGCATCGGGCTGCAGTGAATAATATTCATCTAAATTAAAAGTCACCACATTTTTAAAACTCAAACCATTTTGCCTGTGCATACGTACTAAAGTTTCATATACTTTTTTGGGCGTTGAACCAGTTGCCAAACCCAATACTGCCGTTTGTCCGTTGCGCTGTTTTTGCTTTATCAGCGTTGCAATTTCCTCTGCCGCCGCATTGCATGCTTCGGCAGCAGTGGCATAGATGGAAGTATCGATTTTTTCGAATGATACTAATTTAAGTGGTGTTAAAATTTCTGATACCATATTTTTAATTAAGAGTTTTTAAAAAAATCTGGTATAGAAATACCAGAACGGTAGTTTAAACTACGCTGCTATATGAAAAAAAATTAATACTCATTTGATAAACCAAATACGGGTGAACGGGTTTTCCATTTGCCCCTTGTAAAATCCGGTATCTTTTGCATGGCACCACCTTCAGTAATTGACTTTTCGCTCAATGGTGTAACGGCATACCAGGTGGCCAGGTCATATACATCCAAAGGAAATGCGGTTTTTCTTTTTATGGATTCGATAAAAGCATTGTCAACAAAAAAATCCATGCCGCCATGGCCACTGTTTGCAGCATCTTTTTCGTAACGCTTCCACAAAGGATGATCATTGTCTTCCATAAATTTTTGCGGGTTGTCCCAAATATGTTTTTCACTGGTGTGATCAATATGTATCATACCCCTGTCAAATTCTCCTTCATGATGATCCTGCCAGATACCATTGGTACCCTGCACCCTGAAACCTAAATTGTAAGGACGTGGTGAGCAGGTATCCAGGGTTAACACAATCGTTTCTCCATTGGCAGTTTGCAATTGCGAGGTTACAATATCCCCCTGTTTAAATTTTATTTTTGCATTGGGATGATCAGCACCTCCTTTTGGATGATTTTTTATATAACGGTTCAACCCTCTTGCTTTTGTTGCAACAGATGATAAACTGGTTAAACAATTTCCTCTTTGCAAATTGATCATGGTGCCTACAGGGCCTAAACTGTGTGTGGGATAATTTTCACCATTGCGATCGATATAATGTTGTGTCCTCCATTTTGCTTCGCTGAATCCTTTTGCACCAAACTCTGCGCCACTATCGTAAGGGGTTATCCCATCATTGAATAATACACCTCGCAGGTCATGTTGATAGCCACCCTGCAAATGCAACACTTCTCCAAACATTCCTTTAGATACCATATTGTGTACGGCCATAATATCCCTTCGGTAACAAACATTTTCCAAAGGCATTACAGGGATTCCTGTCGTTTCAGATGCGTTTACAATATCCCAGCAATCCTGTAATCTAATGGCACCGCAAACTTCCATGCCCACTATCTTTCCTGCATTCACCGCATCAATACCCTGTGGTATATGCCATTCCCATGGCGAAGCAATCATTACTGCGTCGATATCATCACGCTTTAATAGATTTTTATAATCGTAATTACCATTGCTGTATTCAACAGGTGCCTTCTTTCCAAATTGCTTTGCCACATTTTGTGCCATCGCCATCATTTGCTTATCGGGGTCTGCCATGGCGATCACTTCCACATCATCCCGTTTCAGCATCTCAGATAAATGCAGTTGACCGCGAAGCCCAACAGCAATTAAACCGATCCTCACTTTTGAAGTGGGTGCAGCTGCAAAAACTTTCATTGGTGATTGCAGGAGTACCATTCCTGCCCCGGCAACAGCCGTTTGTTTTAAAAATTTACGCCTGTCGTAATGAATTGTCATAAGATTATTTTTACCATTCAAACTTATAGTAATAATGCACATGAAAGATGCGCAAACGTTTGCCGGATATACATTTCATGCAAACGCTTGCATAAAAAAAGTTGCTGTAACCAGTACGGCAACTTTTTTATTGCTCAATGATAAAACGAACTACTGCACTGCTATCTTAATGGTTTTTACTTCTTCTGTTGTAGTGACCTTCAGCATATAAACACCCGGTGAAATTCCATGCTGTTTAATTCCTTTAACCGTTAATTGCTGGCTGACCTTTGTTAATTGCTGTTGCTGGTTGAGTACCACCCTGCCCGAAAGATCTACCAGTTGCAGGTTAACTATTCCTCTGTTTTTTAAATTCAATTTTACAAACAGTTCATTAATCGCCGGATTAGGATAAGCTGCAATATCAATTTTGCTGTTATCAATAATTACTTCATCAGCAGGTAGCAGTCCTCCCCCAAAAGCGGCAGGTACTGTGCCACATCCGTTGGGGTTATAGTTCTGTCCTTCGCAGGAAGAATTTTGGTCGTAGCCGGTTCTTTTTACATACTGATGAAAAGTGAAATAAATGGAATCCGCTGGTAAAGCAATCACACCATCATTATTTTTATCCTGCACAAATATGGCCTGGCAAGCATCACCACTAATTACATAATAAGTGTTGTACCATAATGTATCGGTTGTTTGGGTAAGGTATAAACCCAATACAATATTGGATAAAGATTCAATAGTATTTTGTTTGAACATACTATTTCTTAACCGATAAATATTCACTTCTGTATAACGCTGGGATGCATCAGTAATACCATACTGGTTATTAGCTCTGGCCCTCAATGCAGAATCCAGTACATAATTATTCTGAAAAGTGTTATTCTTTACCATACAATGCTCCACCCATGACGTACTGTTGGTACTGCCATAATACATCCCTGCACTCAAATTATCGCGGAACACATTGCTATTGATAGTATGGTAACCACTAACACTGTTGGGTTGCTCATTACCAACAGATATTCCGGTGCCATTATTATACGATTCATTATTTTGCACCAGTACATTTCTTGAACCATCTAAATAAATACCGGCAGATACCGCAACCGGCGAAATATTACGGTATACAGTATTGTTAAGAATAAAACCGTTTTTAGAATAATTATTTGGTGCAGTTACGGTAAATGTAGGATCATCCACCACCCACTGGTAATTACCTGCGGCTACTATACCAATATTAGTGTTGTCAAATACCAGGTTATTATTGATGGCAAAAGAATCCACATTGCCATTAACTGTTACGGCTTCGGCAAAACCGGTAACATTATTGTAAACGGTGTTGCTATCAATGATCACATTTCTTATTGCTGTATCTGTTGTACCCAATACTACCAATGGATTAAGGTTATCACTTCCGGTGGGTGTTTTTTGTTTACTCACATTCCTTGTCCATGCCATATTATATATCTCATTGTTCTTAATGACCACATTCGACGATTTACCGCTAACAATAATCCCAAACCTGGTATCTTTTGTACCAACAGATGGCGCTGCATTTTGCAAAGCGGAGTCATTGGTCATCTTAGTGAGTTTCAAGCCCTGTATCTTTACATATTTTGCATCGGATACAGCAAACAGCGCAGAAAATTTTGTAGTGATATTGCTGCCATCTACAACAGCATTTTCTCCCGGATAATTGCGTATGGTAAACCACTGTCCATTGGAGCCCCGGTTGCTGCCAATAAAAACTCCATTGGTTAATGGCTTGTGGGTACCTGCACGCAGGTAAATAGTTACCGGCGCATTAATTAATCTGGAAGGTGAATAAGTATAATTGATCCCTGCAAGATCATTTGCATTTTTTATAGTACGCCAGGGCCTAGTTACAGATCCGCTACCTGTAGTGTCATTACCTGTTAAAGCCACATAATAATCGGAAGCCACTGCTGTTACATTGGTGGATATTAAAGCAGTTTGAGTTACAGAAGTATTACCTCCTGCATCTCTTACAAACTCACCCCAGCCCAGTGCTGCATTACGCAAGGTATCATTAGCCACTGTAACACCTGAATTATTAACCAGATAAACGGCGTTAATAAAATTGCTGGTATTGTTTACCGTTGGGTAGCCATACTCAGCAACGGTGTTGGTCCACCTTAGCGTATCAAAAGCGCAATTGCGTATTTCTATGTTTTGTGCACTTTGCACATTCACCGCATATCCATTAGTGTTCTTTAAACTGCGAAATACCAGGTTCTTCAGCTTTACATATTTAGCCCCGCTGATCACCAGCATGTTTGGGTAAAAGGGATTGGTGGCCAGTTTACTGCCCTCAATAAACACCTTGCCCTCATCCCCTGCATACGGGCAAAGGGTTAAGTACTTACCATTTGCACCGCCATTAGTACTGCCAATATACAATTGCGATAAATAATTGGTGGTATCAATGGTATAGGTGCCCTGCTTAATATACACAATGGCATCTTTGGTAGTATCCCTTACACGGTTGATAGCATAATAAATACGATTCCATGGGTTGGCTAAAGTGCCGGTGCCATTTGCAACCTGCGAGCCATCTACATAATAAGAAACACTTGTTTGTGCTTTTGCAGTAATGCAAACCAGCAACAATAAAACCGGTAAAAATGTAATTTGCTTTTTCATAAATGAATAAGTTTTTTTGATGAACAAATAAATAAACCGTTGCCCTTTTTTACAGGAGCATGTACACTTGTAGTTTTTTTGCCGCAGGGTTTTTACTTTAAATTTTATCTGCTATCATCAGCTGAATGTATTTAGCAGATCAAGGGAGGGTATCAGCAATTGCAAATCAAACATAGTAAAACATTTTTCAGTATTTGCATGCAAACGCTTGCACAGAAGGCATTTCATGCAAACGCTTGCGCAAAAAATATTTCATGCAAACGTTTTACAACAGTTTTTTTAATTTATCCCGGATAGTCTTTGTATTTTCCCCATTCATACATAACCTCTTACTATGGAGCAAAAGCAAAATAACCGCGGCGCTATTATCATTATCGGCATATTATTTTTTGTATTTGGATTTGTTACCTGGCTTAACGGCCCGCTGATCACTTATGTAAAACTGGCTTTTGGCCTGGATACCGATTCAAAAGCATTTTTAGTAACCACTGCTTTTTATATGGCCTATTTTTTTCTGGCCTTTCCTTCCTCATGGGTACTGGAAAAAACCGGTATGAAAAAAGGAATGGCGATGGCATTAATAGTTATGGCCATTGGAACTTTTCTTTTTGGGCAATATGCCACACACAGAAACTATACGATGTGCCTGCTGGGGCTTTTCATTATAGGTTCGGGGTTATCGTTGCTGCAAACAGCATCTAATCCCTACATCAGCATCATTGGCCCTATCGAAAGTGCTGCACAGCGTATAAGCATAGTAGGTATCTGCAATAAAGTTGCCGGAATCATCAGCCCGCTTGTACTTAGTGCATTTGTACTAAAAGGCATTAACGGGCTGGAAGAAAAAGTAAAAGCTGCAAGCGACCCACAGGTAAAAGATGCAATCCTTAATGACTTTGCATCAAAGATCTATACCCCCTATGTTATAATGGCTGTTGCGTTGGTACTACTTGGGTTTTGGATATTGAAATCGGCTTTACCGGAAATAAAATCTGCCGAGGCCAATGTGCAGGTTGCCGCAACTGATGCTACAAAAGAAAAAAGCAGTCTTTTCCAGTTTCCCCATTTATTGCTGGGTGCTGTTTGCATATTTTTTTATGTTGGGGTTGAAGTGATGGCCGGCGATGCCATTGGTACTTATGGAAAAGGGTTTGGTATCTCTACCGATTATACCAAATATTTTACGTCATTTACTTTGGGTGCAATGCTATTGGGCTATGTGATCGGTTTGTTTGCCATACCTAAATACCTGTCGCAACAGGTTGCACTAAAAATATCCGCCATCCTTGGTATGATCTTTACGCTTGCAGCATACCTCACTTCAGGATACCTTTCAGTGGGCTTTGTGGCAGCACTTGGCCTTGCCAATGCTTTAATGTGGCCTGCTATTTTTCCTTTGGCCATCAGCGGACTTGGAAAGTTTACCGAAAAAGGTTCTGCACTTCTCATCATGGGCATTGCAGGTGGGGCATTAATTCCAAAAGCATTTGCCAGTTTAAAAGAGCATTATAATTTTCAACTGGTATTTTTTGCACTGATGATACCTTGCTACCTGTATATATTGTATTATGCCGTAAAAGGCTATGCGGCGGGAAAAAATTTCATCAAAACGACTTAATATAATTTAATTTTTTTTCAGGATTCCATATGTGAAATATTTTAATCCCGGCAATTCCTTGATAAGTCTGCCAGAATTTAACCAATCACTTTGGCTTCCCTATTTTAGCTTTTTTTAGAAATGATCACCTGGTTTTAAAATAAAGTATTAGCTGCCCCTTGTTTACAAATCTTGCGGAAGCATAGCGGTTTTTGCCAATCTGCTTTTTATAGGCTGCACAAATTCTATATGGCTTTTATCAATTTCCATAACCGAAAATTTTGTATTTCAAAAAGAGTAATAATCAGTAAATAAAAAAGCCCCCTCACTTTTATGCTGCCAAATGATTAGCGAGTCTGGTTAAATCTGGTATAAAATGGTTCGAAAAATGTCCGTGCAGGGTAACAAATGATAAAAGCCACCACAGTAGTGGCTTTTATCATTTTAGTAAAGCAGGCAGTCATCATGATGATAATTTTTCCCTATACCTCAAAATCATCAATTTTTAAACTTCCGCATTTACATCAGTTTACTGTATCAAAAAAAATCCAAACAAGTGTATATTATTTTTTCCATGAAATAATCAAATGTTAATGGAGGTTATTACCTCCTAAAAAAGAAAATTTTTAAATAGCTTAGGGGTTTAAATAATCCCATGAGTGATATAAACGAAACAATACAGGAACCGCTGGCACATGCGCACGAAAGCGGGATCAATTCCGTGGTAGCTATATTAGTAGCTTTAGCGGCAACTTTTATGGCTATCTGTAATATTAAAGATGGAAACATTGTGCAGGCGATGTCGCAGGCACAGGCAAATGGTATTGATGCCTGGTCTTATTTTCAGGCAAAAAGCACCAAGCAATCCATTGCGGAAAACACGCTGGAAATATTGAAATTGCAAAGGGTAGCCGGTAGTGAAGGGCTTATTAAAAATTACGGGGATAAAATAGCCGTATATGAAAAAGAAAAAAAATGAAATAAAAATTAAGGCGGAAGGCTTTCAAAAAGAATATGAAGACATCAATATTTTTGATGATCAGTTTGATATGACCGAAGCATTTTTGTCCATCTCTATTGCGATGTTTGGCATTACGGCGCTAACCCAAAAAAAATGGCTTCTATGGTTTGCAGGTATGATAAGCCTTGCGGGATTTATTTTAGGATTGACCGCGTTTTTAAAAATCAGCCTTCATTCCAACTTTATCTCAAAAATATTAGGCTGATTTTTATACTGTTGAAAATCTATTTATGGCACTGATTTTTTTAATGCAGGCCATTGCCCCGGCCTATTGAGAATGCAAGGGATGCAGCAATAATGAGGGCAGGTAAAAAACAAAACCATTTACCTAATAATTTTTCATCGGGGCATATTTCAACTCCTCCTAATATTGATTTCGAATTATCGCAGTTTTTATTTTACCCATAGAATTATCATAACACATTTTTATCTCTTTATTTTTAAACCCTCATAAAATCGGGCAACCAGTTTTTTATTGATTTTTTTATTTCATTTGCGGAAAGGTTATTATCCAGGGTTTTTTCTATCAGTCCGGGCAATTCTTCATCCGGCGCAAAGCGCAATGCGGCGAGCTGCGAAAAAGTAAGGCGTGGTTCAATTTCTTCCAAACGTTTTTGGGTAAGTTGATAATAGCGAAGGCGCATTTCCAATCTGATGATCCTGTTTTGATTGGTAAGCGAATAGTGTTGCCGCATCATAAAAGACAACCACGCCAGCAAAACGAATACCGCGGTAATAGCCATCCATTCCAATGAACTTTCTGAATTATCAAAAGCATGCATCGCACCGGATACAATAAGCGCAATAACAACAGGATAAAATATAAAGTGGTGGGGATAATAATATTTGCTGTGGTTTTTGTATTGCTGTTTCTTCATTTTGGTTATGATTGATTGATGAATGGTTATTCATTGAAAGTAGGGATTTTTATCTATTGATCAGCGGAGTAGATTTTATATAAATAAACTTTTAAAAAAAACTACAGTAATTTAGTAAAATAAATTTTTATGCAATAACCGGTTAAAACCACCACTTATGCCAGATGTTCCATATTATATCATTGGGTTATCCGTTAGTGTTATTTTACTCGCTGGTATCGTTGTTTTCTGGAAACGAAAAAGCAGGAATAAATAATGGATTTCCTCTACACTTATTCCTTTACCGACTGGATACTGATATTGCTGGCGGCTTTTATTATAGGGCTTTCAAAAGCAGGCTTAAAAGGCATTGATATGATGAATGTAACCATTATGGCCATTGTGTTTGGCAGCAAGGCATCCACAGGCATCGTGTTGCCTTTGTTGTGTTTAACAGATATTTTGGCGGTCATCTACTACCATCGGCATGCGCAATGGCTGCACTTTTGGAAACTGATACCCTGGATGATGGTTGGTATTTTAATTGGCGTTTATGTGGGAAAAGATTTGAATGAAGCAGTCTTCAGTAAGCTAATGGCGCTGATTATTGTTTTAACGGTAGTAATAATGATCGCACTCGAATTTCGCAAATCTGTTGCAGTGCCTTCCAATAAATTGTTTGTTGCCAATATGGGGTTGGTAGCAGGGTTTACCACCATGCTGGGCAACCTTGCCGGCGCCTTTTCAAATATTTATTTTTTGGCGATGCGCATGCCCAAGAATGATTTTATTGGAACGGCTGCATGGGTGTTTTTGGTGATCAATCTTTTCAAACTTCCTTTCCAGGTTTTTTACTGGAAAAACATTAACGCGGTAACGCTGCAAACAGACTTGATTTTGTTGCCGGCACTCGTTGCCGGATTTTGGGCCGGTATCAAAATAGTTTCAAAAATAAAGGATGACAGCTACCGGAAAGTAGTAATTGTATTAACCCTGCTGGGAGCGATTGTTATTTTTTTTAAGAGATGACATCCGCAACTTTTCGCCTTACTATTAAGGTGGATAATTTATAAAAATCAAAAACTTATCTGACTGTAAAAGAAGATTTATTAAGCAAAATAATTACATTTAATATGCAGCATAAAGTGATTTATATCATGGGCGTTTCCGGAAGTGGTAAGACTACCATCGGCAGGCAGTTGTCCGAAAAAACAGGTTACCCTTTTTATGATGCTGATGCCTTTCACACAAAAGAGAATGTAGCCAAAATGAACGCAGGCATCCCGCTTACGGATGAAGACAGGTGGCCATGGCTCAAAAATATCCACGATTTTGTAATGGAAAAAATAGCTACAAATAATATCATATTGGTATGTTCAGCCCTGAAACAGGTTTACAGGGAAAGGCTCAGCAACGCAATGGAGGAAAACTGCAGATGGGTATTTCTACAGGGTGATTATGATACCATACTGGAAAGATTAAAAAGCAGAACAGGACACTATATGCCCGCAGCATTACTACAATCACAATTTGACGCTTTGGAAGTTCCCGCAAATGCCCTCCGGATAGATATAAAACAACCACCCGAAAATATCATCGGACAAATTATTTCAGGAATTAATAATTGAGAATAGTTTTTTTCATTGCATACCTTCCGGTTAATAAAACCTTATCCTATAAAAGGGTACAGGCTTCAATCGAAGCTAAGAGTGCACCAGATTTTTAATTCAGAAAAAAATGATTCAATGCCTTGGCCACACCATCATTGTTGTTGGTATCCGTCACATAATCCGCAATCATTTTTATTTCATCCGGCGCATTACCCATTGCCACACCGGTGCCGGCAAATTCTATCATTCCCTTATCATTGTAATTATCGCCAATAGCAATGGTTTCGCTTTGAAGGATACCATATTTATTCAATAAAAATCCGATAGCCCTTGCTTTGGATGCTTTCAGGTTCATCACTTCGAGGTAGGATGGCTGGGATTTATAAATGTTCAGTTTGCCCCTGTGCAGTTCAAGCAGTTTATTCTCAATTGTAATAATCAGGCTCTTATCTCCTGCAATCAATATTTTATTAGGACCGGTATTCCTGGTTTTCCAATCATCAAGCGTTTGTTCAAATGGCTGAATTTTTATTTTAACATCAGTAATCCTTTGTTCTTTTTTTATTTGCTTACTGTCCATTTCCGCATACCATTCCATCTGGCTGTAATACATCACCGACACATCATGCCGCTTCGATTCATCCTGTATGTTAATCACCTCCGGTAAAGCGATATTGGCCTCGTATATAATTTCATTGTTATGAAAAATGTAACCACCATTCAGGCTAACCACCGGCATACTATCCGGCACCACATGTTTGGTAATAGGTAATATGCCATGCAAAGGCCGGGCGGAAATGGGAACTACTAAAATACCATCGGCCAGTAATCTTTGTATCACCTTTTTATTAAGGTTACTTACGGTATGATCTTTTTGTAATAGAGTACCATCCATATCTATAAAAACCGCTTTATACATTGCTTGCTTTGAGATTAATTAAGGGCGCAAATATAAACCTGTTTTATGAACGAAAACAAACAAGGAAATGAAAATAAGCAGACATCCCGCTTTTTGGTAAAAACTAAAACTTTTTTTCTGTTATTCCCTATCCGTTTTTATTTGGCCAAATTGACCGGCTGAATTTCCGTTCTATTCCATAATCCAATAAAAACTGTCCAAAATTTTACATTTTATAAACACATTTTCCATTTTATGGAATACCTGAAGTGCCAATGTCTTACAAAACCCTTGCTGGCAGTGATTTTTATTGATTGGCACACATACTGCTCTTTAAAGCATGACTTAATTACCCTAAAACATTCTACCAAATGAAAACTTTCTACAAATTTATCCTCTTCTTTTTTATATTAATCATTGCAACAAGAACCGAAGCCCAGACAGATACAATGGCTTATTCAGACTTTGAATTTTTACGGCCCCGTAAAGTAATTTATGATGAGCATGAAATTACCTTACCAAATTCTTTGCAATTCAATATAAAAGATGAAAATGAATCTGTGGTAAAAGGTGTGATGAATGAAAATTTGGTATATATCAGTTGGCAAACCACTACGGAAGTTAACACCAGCCATTTTGAATTGCAACGCAGCGAAAACGGAAGGGATTTTGAACCCATTGAAACCATTACTGCAGGTGGCATTTCAAAATCCATAAGCAGTTATTCAACTACAGACAAAAAAGCCGGCCTATGTGGCAACAGGGTGTTTTATCGTTTGAAGATTATTTTTATAAATGGAAAAGAAAATTTCACGGATGCGACAGCTTTGAATCTAAAACATCCCGAAATAATATAAATACCTGCAATGCCGAAATTGGCCGCATCAATAAATTAATAAATATTAAAAAAGGTTATTTTGATAAAATTTTAAAAGATGATTTACCGGGCTTCATTTTATAACTGTTCAATTAATTATGAGCCATTATTATCTTTACCCGGTGTTTAAAAAATAAAATCAGGGGATGGGAATATGTATAAGATTCCTCCATTTCAATCATACTAACCGGTTTTAAACAAGTTTTAAATCCTAAATTCAACCTATGGCCTACCCTAATTTAATATTTAAAACAAAGGAAAATGAGATTACAACAGCCCGGTACGGAATTGGCCCCTGCTACCAGAAACTTACATCAATTGATACGACTCGCCGCTGACAACTCAATGGCTACAGCCGTTAAAAGAAATAGTTTTATAGTAAATGAAGTGCCCCGGGAATTCCAAATCGAAACGGATGAAAAATTATTGGAGCCTATCCTAAATACCCTGATTGGAACAGTTGTTAGCCATACAAAACACAGTTGCATTTGTATAAAGGCAAAAAGGTTTGAAGATATAATTTGCGTTTTTATAAGAGAAAACAGCGCCTTTGGTGACTTTTCCGTTACCGAAAATATGAAACTGGTAAAGCTGCTTGCCAAAACAATGAATGGAAGCGTAAGTATCAGAAATATGGAAGATAAATTCACCACCATATTATTAAGTTTCCCGAATTTCCCTAAAGCCGCATAATTTTTACCGGCATTAAATAATATTAATAAAAGTAGTTAAAGCTGCCATACTTTTAAAGGTACGCCTTCCTATAAGTTGCCCGATACTGTTCATTAATGATGTGTGTGACCGATTCAAAAAGAATAAAATATCAACAAATTCATCCGGAACAAATAAAAATTTACAGGGTTGGTAAATTAATAATATCAGAACCAAACATGAAACTATAAACAGTAAAACAAAACCCCTAAACCAGCTCATGCGTTTGCTTAATAATCCCCATCACAAATACACTTTGCACATGCCCCATGTTTTCTATCTGGCTTAATTTATTTACATGAAAATCGTAGTAGGCATTCATGTCTTCACAAACCACTTTAAGCATGAAATCAAATTCACCCGAAATGCTGTAGCACTCTATCACCTCATTCAACACCTGCATGGTTTCTATAAATTTTACACCAGCCTTTTTGCTATGCTCTTTCAGCGACACATAACAGATCACCATCAATCCTTTCCTTACCATGGTATGTTCAAGCAGCGTGGCATATTGTTTTATTACACCATTGGCTTCCATCCTTTTGATGCGTTCGTGTACAGGTGTAGTACTCAGGTGCATCTTGTCACTGATTTCCTTTACGGTTATCCTCGCATTTTTTTGCAGCAGCCGCAGAATCGCAAGGTCTTTGTCATCCAAAAAAATTTGCCCAGTAGTTGAATCTACTTTTTGTGCAGGTTTAGCCATAACTAAATAGTCTTTTGTCCTGCTAAATTAAGTTTAAAATAAACTTTGTCCCAAAGTTTTACAAATGCTTAGAAT
>JAVHOI010000353.1:0-2561 GCA_036169975.1 Ferruginibacter sp.
GCTAATTGTGCTTTAACGCCGGATGGCAAAACTATTTTTATTACAGCTACCAATTATTTACTCAGGGTGAAGATGCGATGAATTGTTCTCTTTATTTAGTCTTTAAGATCAGAAGAGAAAAAAAAATAAAACAAACACATTAATATCAATGGTTCGGTAAGTTTTTTTACAGATCGTGCTTTAGTTGTATTGCCACTAACTTTAGCAAGTGGATATGAAAAATTGATAGACAAAATTTGGCTTTAGCCAAATAAAATGCCATGCGTGAATCAATCAGCAAATATGCATTTTATAAATTTTCTGACTGAATAATTGATCGTGCTTTAAAAAAGGGAGTAAATAATTCGGCTAAAGCCGAAAAAGAAATAATTGTTTGACTTTAATCCTCCAGCTAAAGCTGGAGGCAATTGATAAAGGCGGGTTCAACATTAAAATTTTCGAAGTATTTTAATCAAAGTCCAGGCAACCCTTTTTTAAACTTGTAAAACCAACTGCTGCCGTTTTTTGATATGCAGGGCAGGCAGCAGAGCGTACTAACAACAACCGGAAGTAACATGATAAAAAGTATTGGTACCATCAGTCAAAAAAGCTGATCGGACATGTTGAGTTGAATGGCTCTTACAAACGCAGATTTGTAACAAGGAAGGCACAGGGCTCCAGCCCCGTGCCTGATTAAACCAACGACAATGTAGAAAAACACTTACGGTTTTACCCTCGTAAGTTTCATTTCACCTCTTTCATTTTTAACCAAAAGTTCGTTTTCATTTACAACTTCCCCGGTACTGCTGATGGTCATATCATTAAAAGAAATGCTGTACGAAAATTTGTTACCATCAACCTTCCCATCCTCTATCTTAGTTTCTCCAAATTGAGTTTTCCAGGTTCCTTTAAGTTCGGTTCCTTCCACCTTAAAAGTGTAACTGACTTCAAAAGTACCATTTGGTGTTTCCCGGGAACCTTTCCAATTGCCATCAATAGTGTTTTGGGCAAACGTAGTAAAACATCCAAAAAGGAATAGCAGGCTAAAAAAATATTTCATGTTAATTTGATTTAATTGATTACGAATTTATGAAATGAATAGGAAACTTCCCAATATATAAATGAACATTAAGATGAAAAGGAACATGATCATATTGACAAAGATGCTTGTCTTGTCGGTGGCCATATTGACCCGGCCCGTCCGTGAATTCTCACGCCAATAATTTAAAACCAATGTACCTAAACAGACAATGAAATTTCATTGATAATTGAATTATTCAAAGAAGAAATTTGTTTATGATTTTAAATCAATAAAAAATAGGATTAGAAATTCATTTCTATTTCTTATCGCTGATCATCATCACCCATTACATCATAGCCACGCCATTTAAATTCTTTTGCCAGTCCTGATGCAGCGGGCCATGCAATCTTATGTTGCTCACTTGCCACCCATTTTCTACGGTTTTCTTCCGTATCAAATGATATCTGAATTTGATAGTTATAAGTTGTTGGCTCTGCCTGTATTGTTTTGGCCAGGTCTTCTGAGAAAAGCCGTAATAATTTAGAACTGAGATAACCTTGCTGTACTGTCATAGCGGGGACATAAACAGCATAATATATTTTTTCAAAAGCCGCTGCATTTTCTTTTGGAACAATAAAATCCATTTGTAAGGCAATTGCTTTTGGTTTTAACAAAGGCTTTGATATGTTCCAATTTTTTTCTTTAGATACAGCGATACCGACCACTAATAATTCAAGCCCTTCTTTACTATCGCCTGATATGGTGATCTTTTCTCCTAACTTTCCATAAAAGGCATCATCTGCTTTAACGCCGGCCTTTTCATTATTAATTGAAACCGTACCAGCGCCTTTAATTACATAATATACTTCTTCAATACCTTCCAACTGACGTGGCCCGATAGTGCTGTCTGCTGCTATCAGCAGGTGATCCACATGATTCCAATCTGTATTAAATATATCAGGACCAAAAACACGGCGATAAAGAATGCTATTTCCAGCACCGGATGTTTTCATTGGCTTAAGCTTATCCTGCTCCAACCTGCCTGATACAAACACAGGAACAGGGTCTATCGCTGCACCCACACGGGTATCCCCAAGGTCAAAATTATCTGCCCGGCTTTTTGTTTTACTAACTGCGAAGTTCAGCCAGCGAACAGGCTCTTTAGACGAATTATAAATTGCATGAGCATCGCCCATCTTGCAGGGAACAATTGCCGGTGCTTTTATTTTTGAGGTTCTTCCATTGATGGTAAATTCAGCTTCACCGGTTAAAAGAACATACATTTCTTCAATGGTATGATGAAAGTGATGGCCAATACCCGATTTGGTATTGATGACCCCTGAATGCAAATAAAGAAAGTTGGTTGCCAGTTCGCTTCGGCCAATCAATTGTGTGAATGCCATTTGCCCTGCTCCTGCATGTACTGCGGTTAGTGTTCTGTACTTAGACGGGTCATTGTGAACAATGCGATCCTTAACAGGTTGCGCAGTAGCAGCAACCATCGAAAGCGCCATCAGTAATATTGCAGTCAATCGTTTCATAATGATGAGATGATTTAGAG
>JAVHOI010000353.1:2661-8568 GCA_036169975.1 Ferruginibacter sp.
AGCGCCATCAGTAATATTGCAGTCAATCGTTTCATAATGATGAGATGATTTAGAGATACTAAAAAAAATATTTTTATAGAATTAGGTACAAGGTTCGCAAATCCCTTTTAATAATAAGTTAGAGCTCATTTACTTCTTTTCCTTGATGCAAAGAAGTAACAAGAAAAATCAAGGCTGCGAATAAAAAGGCTGAAAATTTCAACACGATCCTAAAATCAAGGAACTCGCCGTCAGTAGTTCAATGATTTAAAGCTTATGCCCGTCCGCCGGATGGCGGACTTGATTGCTTAACGGATCATGTTGAAATTTTCCAGCACTTTTTATTCAAGGCCGCTACCAGCTACTGATTGCGAACGCTTCACCTAATTCTATCATTTTTATATTTTGCATTTCACTATTTTTTACCAGGCAGCGCATACACAACATAACCTTTTTTCATTGCCCCAGGCTCTATGGAATGGTTATAACTACCAGGACTAAAGTTGCCACTGGCATTTACCACCAGGTATTGTTTTCCATTATAGCTGTACATGGTTGGCTGTCCCTGCACTTCATTACTCAATGTGGTTTCCCATAAAATCTTTCCATTGCCCGCATCAAAAGCATAGAGTTTTCCGCCTTTAGCCGTTGCAAAAACCACCCCTGTTGAAGTTACAACCATACCTTTCCTTAACACCCCTGCCGGAGCTCCTTTGGATTTATCCCCTTTAACATAAGCAGAGTCTTCACCAACCGGCATTCTCCATTTAATGGTTCCATTATTTAAATCATAAGCAAGAATAGAGGACCATGGGGGTGCGGCCAGACCCATCCACTCGGTACCATAATCCGTTGTATAACGATTTTCAGGATGGCTTACACCTTTTGGATAATCTGACATTGGAGTTCCTTTGCTGACATCTGGCAGGATACGGGCTCCACCAGAATCTACTATAGGACCGATAGCTTTTTTATTAACACCCCTTATTCCGGGAAAATTAACACTGCGGGGAATACCACCCATATAACGGAACAATGAATTCAACGTTTGTTCATCCACATGAATGATACCAGGCATCCTTCCACTGCCATTTTGTACAATGTTTTTAAATTCATCATAAAAAATACGCTGCCCAATATTTATCAGGGAAGGTCCTGTCAATCCCTGCATTTTATCACCATGGCAACTAAGACAATTGGCCACATAATACCCTTTTACCTTATTCAGGTCATTTTCAGATAATTCAATTTTGGGCGGTTCCACTTTTTCCAGTTTGTAAACGGAAGCATGTTCCTGTGTAAGGATATACAGGATTCCCTTTACAGGGTTTGAAGCCGTGTTGCCATAGTTTGCGCCACCCAATGCACCGGGCATCATGATTGTTTCGTATTTATCAGACGGCGGTGTGTACAGTCCGGATTTAGCAGCATCCAATCTTTTTAACCATTTTTGTTTTATACTATCAGGGAAAAAAGGGTTCAATGTTTCCCTTGTTACTTCATGCCGGGTAAAGCCAGGCAAGGATGGAATTGGTTGTGTTGGCCAGGCTTTTTCCCCGGGCATTTCACTTGCAGGAAATGGTTTTTCTTCTATGGGAAATACCGGCTCCCCGGTTTCACGGTTGAAAACAAAAACGAAACCATGTTTAGTGGCTACGGCTACCGCATCAATTTTTTTACCATCCCGCTCCACGGTTAATAATTGTGGAGCAGCAGCAAGGTCATAATCCCATAAATCATGGTGTACTGTTTGAAAATGCCAGATACGCTTGCCAGTGCGGGCATTCAGCGCTACCAGTGAATTACCAAAGAGGTTGCTACCTAATCGGTCAGCCCCATAAAAATCATACGTTGGGGAACCCAGCGGCAGAAACACAATACCCCTGCTTTGATCTACTGACATCTCACTCCACACATTCACCGCGCCAACATATTTATACGCATCTTTTGGCCAGGTCTCGTATCCAAATTCACCGGGTTGGGGTATGGTGTGAAATGTCCATTCCAGTTTACCGGTAACTATATTATATGCCCTGATATAACCGGGTGGTGAAAAATAACCTTCACCAGGAGCTGAGCCCATTATTATTAAATCATCATAAATAACTCCTGGTGTCATGGCCTGCATTCTTCGGATAGAGGTAGGGTCACGATCAAGACCCACCCGCATATCCACATACCCGCTATCTCCAAAACTTTTAATCAATTTCCCGGTGATGGCATCAATTTCCTGAAGAGAATTATTCAATGTAAACACCAGGCGTTTGTCTTTTCCGTTTTTGCTTTCCCAATAATTCATACCTCTGCGTGAAAGGCCCTGCAGGTTTGTATGAATCCAAATTTCCTTCCCGGTAACTATACTCAAAGCAATAAGCGAGAAATTTTTCCCATATACATACATGGTAGTGTCGGCCACAATTGGCTGAAACATATAGGAAATATTATCCTCCGTTGAATAGGCCCAGGCAACCTGTAACTGGTTAACATTTTGCGGGGTGATTTCCGCGGCGTCAAAATATTTTGACTGGTCGGAGCCGCCGCCATACTGCGACCATGTAGTATGATTATACGGGGAGGAGCCGGTATTACAGCTTACATAAGCAAACAGACATGATAGTAATACAATTGCACAGGTAATTCTGATTGGCATTTTTTTATTATTCATATAGCAAGTATCCTTTCCGGCAGCATTAATAGGGAAGATGCCGGAAGAATTGGTAGTTGTTGCTTTTATTTGTATCTTTTACTGTTACAGTTACTCCCAAATGCGGTTTGTTGACATCATCAGTAACGATACCTGTTACAGTTTGAATAAATGAAAAAGTGGAGAAAAACCGTGATAAAAAAAATAAAAAAAAAGCGGTAATCGTAAATAAAATTCCACCGGTAATGTTTAAGATTCTTCATATACCAATTGTTTTGTAAAAAAAATTGGTTAGTTACTAAAATCAAATATATTACAAGTGGTTGCTGCAAACTTCCAATAATAATCTTAGGTGAATTTTAAACAGATTAATGAGATAAATTCCTTTTCTTTATCAACAAAAACAGGTATTGTTTTTATACCAAACTAATTTAATGATATATGAATCAATTTGTGTTAACGCAGGGTAGTTCTGATGAACTGCGGCTGTTCCCGCATATAATTGAATCAGGCATTGTAAAAAATTCTTCAGTGAACCTAAATGCCTTCCCCAAAATAGCAGTTTCCGGAGTTAAATTTTTTTATGTTTTAGATGGTAAATTTCAAGTGAATATTCATAGAGCAGCGTTCACGCTGTACCCGGGCGATATCGCCCTGGTATTACCCGGCCAGGAATTTGGAAGCAGCAATGAGGTACTTGAAATTGGCTCTTTTACCTGGTTACATATTGAAGCCGGGCGTCAGGAAAAGGATGAAATTATTTTGGATAAATGGAGCAGTTTATCCGGGAATGAAATCATCGCAATCAGTAAAATTTTATTCTTAAGCAGCCCGGTTGTTATAACAAAATTCAATGAAGCAGGTAAAATCCTGAAATGTATCCAGCAGGAATTATTCAGCCAGGAGATAGGTTTCTACGCAAGGGTGAATTACCAGATTGATGAACTTTTTATACAAATAACCAGAGGGCTTGCCAGACAGAATAACCCGGGCCGAGATTTTGCAAAAACATTTATAAAACTGGAAGAAGCGTTGCGAGTGGACCTTTCGCACCAGTGGACTGTGGACGCAATGGCGGCGCTGGTTGGGCTTGGCAACACATTATTCAATGAGAAGGTGAAAAGCTATACTGGATTTTCTCCACTGAATTACCTGATTAATATCCGTATTTCCGAAGCAATCAAATTATTAAAAAATAAAAATATCCCTATTACAGAAATAGCACTGGATACAGGGTTTTATTCGTCTCAGCATTTTTCAACAACATTTAAAAAACTCACCGGCTTTACACCCGGAGAGTTTAGAAAAAATAATTCTTATACCGAATAAATTGTAATTATGAAATGTATTATCACCATAGAACTGGGCACCAATGCCGTGAGGATTTTTGCCTTCGACCTGAATGGAATTACCATTGGTAGTATGAAAGGATATTATCCCACCTTCCATTCGCAGCCGGACTACAGCGAACAGGATCCAGAGCAGGTTTTTATTACGATGTTGTATGTACTTAAAAATCTGTTGAACGAAAAAGTACATCCGAAAAAATATAAAGTGGCATCTGTATGTTTCAGTTCCTCCATGCATAGTACGCTTGCTGTGGATAAACATGGCATACCTTTGGGCAATGCCTTTACGTGGGCTGATAATCGTGCAAAAAAAGAAGCCATTGAAATAAAAGAATCTTCGCTCGCCGATGCAATGTATAACAGTACCGGCACCCCGCTTCATCCTATGTCGCCCATGTTGAAAATTGCATGGATGAAAAAAAATGATAAACAAAAATTTCAACAGACGGGAAAATTTCTCTCTATAAAGTCTTATGTGGTACACCAGTTAACCGGCGAGTACATGATTGATTACAGCCTGGCCTGTGCAAGCGGAATGCTGAATATACGCAAAATCGCCTGGGAGCCGGAAGCGCTCAATTTTGCGGGAATAACCAGCGACAAACTACCACAACTGGTGCCCGTTTTTGCAACTGCAGGTACATTAAAAAAAGCATACCAGAATTCATTTGGGTTAAGCGCAGATACAAAAATACTGATTGGATCCAGTGATGGCTGCATGGCTACCCTGGGCGCAGGTATATGGAACAGTGATATGGCTACCATTACAATAGAAGACAGCAGTGCCGTGAGGGTAGTTGGGAATAAAATATTGCATGACGAAAAGAAAAGAATATTTAACTATTTACTTACGGAAGATTGTTTTGTAAGCGGTGGCCCGAGTAACAGTGGCGGAGGGACTTTTGAATGGTTCGCAAAACAATTTGGAGATTTTACCACCGCATACGACATAGAGACTTGTATGAACAGCCTGCTACAGGAAGCTACTAAAATATCAACGGGCTCTGGTGGGTTACTTTTTTTACCTTACCTGTTAGGGGAACGTGCTCCTATTTGGAATCCGGATGCAAGAGGTATGTACTTTGGTATTAATATTAAACATGAACGCCAGCATTTTATCAGAGCCACTATCGAAGGAATACTGTATGAAATGTACAGCATTGGGAAAATGCTGAGCGAGCACAAAAATATAAGTGCCCTTTCTGCAAATGGAAGTTTTGCAAGCATCCCTTTTTGCACGCAAATTTTAGCTGATATGTTTAATATACCTGTGCATGTTACCAGTAATGCGAATAGCGTAAGTATTGGCGCTTTCCTTTTAGCAGCCACAGAAATGGGAATTTTTAAATCACTGGACGAGGCTGCCGGGCAGATAGAAATCGCTCAAAGCTATTCCCCTGCCGAAAACGATCATAAAACATACATGAAGTACTTTGAAATTTTTGAAAGCCTCAGCAATAAACTGGGTGACGAATTTGCGAGGATAACTGAATTGCAATAAATAATAAAAAATCCTGGCCTTTCACCTTTACTGATATTACTAACCTATTGAAATTATAAACCCGCTTGTGATTTCCTTAAAAAAAATGGTGCTGTTTGATTACCCAAAATTTTGTAATGTTAAGTAATGGAATGCTATTTATCAGTTAAGTGATAAATAGCATCACGCTCTAAAAATTCACCACTTCCCGGTAAGCTTTCTTAGGCTGAAGGTTTTGATCAAATAGTAAAGGAAAATTCTTTCTGCCCCTGCCATCGAGCCAGCTATATTTATCAGAAATATTCCAAAACGTTACCCCGGTTATTTCCTTTTTATATTTTCGGAAAACTTCAAACATCATCTTATATTTCTCTAACTGTTTCTGTTCCATTTCAGGAGTTAAAACTGAGCTGCAAATCAGTGGCGATGAGGGTTTGGTTATTGCCCGGAGCCTG
>JAVHOI010000354.1:0-1821 GCA_036169975.1 Ferruginibacter sp.
GTGTTACGCATCTTTGTGTTTTATTATTCAAATTTACTGATAGAAATTGAATACACCTGTTAAAAATATTGCCCTGAGGAATAAAATATTCACCACGAATGATGAAAATTTCATTTCGATTGTCCTTGAGGTTTTTCATTTTCAATATAAAAACAACCGGGTGTACAGGCAATACTGCGACACATTGAAAATTGACGGCAATAAAATATACGATATTCAACAAATCCCTTTTTTGCCGGTTCAATTATTTAAATCGCATAAGGTAACCGCTACGGAATTTGATGCGGAAGTAATTTTTGAAAGCAGTGGAACTACCCAAACGGTAAACAGTAAACATTATGTAAAAGATGCCGGCATCTATGAAAAAAGTTTTACCAACACCTTCCGGTTATTTTATGGCGACCCTTCGGAATGGTGCATCATCGCTTTGCTTCCATCTTACCTCGAAAGAAATAACTCATCACTTGTAATGATGGCGGATAAACTGATTCAACAAAGCCGGCATGGGCAAAGTGGTTTTTATTTAAATGAATTTAAAAAATTACAAACCACCTTAACCCAACTGGAAAAGCAGCGACAAAAAACCTTGTTGATTGGCGTAACGTTTGCCCTGCTTGATTTTGCCGGGCAATGCCCGATGAAACTGCGACATACTACTATTATGGAAACCGGCGGTATGAAAGGGCGACGGGAGGAAATGACCCGGCAGCAGGTGCATGAAATATTGTGCAGCAGCTTTCACCTGAAAAATATCCATTCGGAATATGGCATGACGGAGCTTCTGAGTCAGGCATATTCCACTGGCTACGGCATATTCAATTGCCCGCCCTGGATGAAAGTTTTAATGCGGGAAGAAGACGACCCGTTTGCTGTTCATATTGCTGATGCGGCTAAAGTAATTAGTGGCGCAATAAATATTATTGACCTTGCCAATATTTACTCCTGTTCGTTTATCGCCACGGAAGATGCGGGTAAACTGCATCCCGATGGCAGTTTTGAAGTATTGGGAAGATTGGATAATACAGATATCAGGGGATGCAGTTTATTGGCATTGTAAAATATTTATTCTACGGCATCCGGTAGCTGCCCGCCTCAAAAAAGTAATTGTGAAAGCGTAGCAATTCGTTCCTGCTATACCGGCCTTCCTATCAGCGAATACTATTAAAAAAACTCATAAATATAACAACGAAACCTGGTTAGGTTTGGAGAAAAACGAAATAATAAATGGATAAGGTTACGATAAGATTAATTGAGCAAAATGATAATGCCGCATTGGCCAATATTATAAGAAATGCTTTAACGGAATTTAAAGCCAATAAACCCGGAACGGTTTATTTTGATGAAAGCACGGATCATTTGTTTGAATTATTTCAAACCGGAAATGGGGTTTATCATGTAGCCGTAATGAATGATCAGGTTGTTGGCGGTGGCGGTATATACCCTACAGCCGGATTGGATGCCGATACATGCGAGCTGGTAAAAATGTATTTGTCGCCGGCAGTGCGTGGCAAAGGATTGGGGAAATTATTAATGCGGCAATGTTTGAATGCGGCCAAAAAAGTCGGTTACAAAAAAGTATATCTGGAAACAATGCCGGAATTAATTGTAGCAGTACCCATGTATGAAAAATTTGGCTTTACTTATTTGAAGGGGCCGCTGGGAAACAGCGGGCACAAGGGTTGTGAAATATGGATGATAAAATTATTGTGAATCCTTGGCAGGGGCGCATTTCAAATTAGCTACGCAGTGCGGCTGCAAAAAAAACAAACATACACCCCAGTGTTTGACCTCACCCCCAACCCCTCTCCGAAGGAGAGGGGA
>JAVHOI010000355.1:0-1820 GCA_036169975.1 Ferruginibacter sp.
GGCCCTGATTCTTCGATACCATTTTCAAGTAATAGCGGAGAGTGATTTTAATCTGATTATTTTTAAAGTAAAAGTTTAAATTGCGACTATTAATAAAGTGAAATTTATAGCTAATACATTATGAACCTTTCCTAAATTGAAAAGATGTTAAAACAGTCAGAGGCCAGGAATCCTCCTTCGGAGGAAGGGAGGCTTTTCTTTGTAGAAACAGAAAGGCTTTCCAAACTACCTGAAAATATACTATTGAAGAACTTTATTCGTTTTAAATTGTAATATTCCCGGTTCAAAGTAGTCAAAAAAACTACCTTTACAGCGCAAATAAATCAGCATGGAAATTATAGCAGGCACATTATTAAGAAACATCAATAACCCCGATGACTTAAAAAAAATAAATAAGGAACAATTGCACCAGGTATGCGATGAACTGCGCCAATATATTATTGATGTGGTAAGCGTACATGGCGGTCATTTCGCGGCGAGCCTTGGCGTGGTGGAACTGAGTGTGGCATTGCATTATGTATTTAATACGCCTTACGATCAACTGGTATGGGATGTAGGCCACCAGGCTTATGGGCATAAAATTTTAACCGGCAGAAGGGATGTATTCCCCACCAACAGGAAATTTCATGGAATAAGTGGTTTCCCCAATCGCAACGAAAGTGAGTATGATACATTTGGTGTTGGCCATTCCTCCACTTCCATCAGTGCCGCTTTGGGTATGGCAATGGCAAGTTATTATAAAGGTGAAAAAGACAGGCAGCATATTGCCGTAATCGGCGATGGCGCAATGACGGCGGGGCTCGCTTTTGAGGCAATGAACCATGCAGGCACAGCCAATAGCAATGTACTCATCATACTGAATGATAACTGCATGAGCATAGATCCAAACGTGGGCGCTTTAAAAGAATATTTAACGGACATTACCACATCGCATAAGTACAATGAGATGCGGGACAATTTTTGGAAGGCATTAGGCAAATTACCGGTAGGTAAAAATTTCAGCCGGGAAATGGCCAGCAAAATGGAAGCCAGCCTGAAGGGTATGGTCAGCAAAAGCAGCAACCTGTTTGAAGCATTGCAGCTACGTTATTTTGGCCCGATTGATGGCCACAACATTACTAAATTAGTAGATACTTTAAATGATTTGAAAGGTATCCCCGGCCCTAAAATATTGCACATTAAAACGGTAAAAGGCAAAGGGTATGCTTTGGCCGAAAAGGATCAAACCAAATGGCATGCGCCCGGCCTGTTTGATAAAATTACCGGAGAAATCGTAAAGAAAAAATTTGATATTCCCCAGCCCCCCAAATACCAGGATGTATTTGGGCATACCATTATCGAGCTTGCGGAAATGAATGATAAAATAATGGGTGTTACACCGGCAATGCCAAGCGGGTCTTCCTTAAAATACATGATGGAGAAAATGCCCGGCAGGGCTTTTGATGTAGGCATCTGCGAGCAGCATGCGGTTACATTAAGCGCCGGCCTGGCTACACAGGGTATGAAGGTGTTTTGCAATGTGTATTCCACATTTATGCAAAGGGCTTATGATATGGTGATCCATGATGTGGCCATTCAAAATTTACCGGTAGTGTTTTGCCTTGATAGGGCAGGTTTGGTTGGCGAAGACGGCCCTACGCATCATGGCTGTTATGATATTGCCTATATGCGTTGCATACCAAATATGATAGTTAGCGCACCTATGAACGAAAAGGAATTAAGGAACCTTATGTTTACATCACAATTAGCCTCTACTAAAAATCCCTTTGTAATCCGTTATCCACGCGGTGAAGGTGTAATGCCTGAATGGAAAACGCCTT
>JAVHOI010000356.1:0-8550 GCA_036169975.1 Ferruginibacter sp.
AAACCTATAACTTTTTCTGAATCAAATGCTTCATTTTGAAACATCTATTTCTACAGAGGTATTGGAAAAAAAGTATAGGATAAAGTGGATGATGCTTTAATAACTAATAAAGCATATTACGATATGTACAGAGGTATTGGAAATAAGGGATTAATAAAAGTGGATCTGATTGAACTTCTTAAACAAGCGTATAACTTACTCGATTGGAATAAAAAGAGAAGATAAACGGTTTAGAGGTTTGTCAAATATATATATAAAATTACTTACCCACCAAATTATTTTTTTCTTTCAACAAAAAAGAAAATGCCAAACCTCTGGTCTTAAGTACATTTGTCAACTAATTTGAACTTTATAAATAATGAAATTTTATCTCGCCTTAACTGGATTGGTTTTGATATCAGCCTGCAATAATACCAACTCCGACTCCTCCCCTTCAACCGAAACTATCAAACCGCTATCAGGAATTGCCGCCCCTCAAAATATCAATATAAATATCATTGGCATTTACCCGCATGACACAGGCGCCTATACGCAGGGACTCGAAATATATAAAGGTAAAATGTTTGAAAGTACGGGTGATTACGTAAACTCTTCCTTAAGGATTTCTGATATAAAGACAGGTAAAGTGGAGCATAAACATTTAATGGGCTCAGCCGATATTTTTGGCGAAGGAATAACGATTTTCAAGGATAAAATTTACCAGCTTACCTGGAAGAATAACCTGGTAAATGTGTATGATATAAAAAATATTGACAAGCCAATCCAAACCTTTATCTGGCCCTACGAGGGCTGGGGAATTACACATAATGATAGTGAACTGATAATAAGTGATGGATCGGCAAATTTGTTTTTTGTAAATCCCGGTGATTTTAAAGTAAAGAGCACTAAGCAGGTAACCGATAATATTGGCCCCATAAAAGAGATTAATGAACTGGAATTTATTGACGGTTTCGTATTCGCGAATGTTTATGGAAGCGATATTATCCTTAAAATTGATCCAGCCAACGGGCATGTGGTGGGCATCATCAATTTGCCTAAACTCATTCAACAATATGCCAAAGATTTTAAGCCGGATGATAATGAAGTATTAAATGGGATTGCCTGGGACAGCGCCAACAAAAAAATGTATATCACAGGAAAACACTGGCCGAAAATATTTGAACTGACAATAAATTAGCCAATTTGAAAATGGGAAAATTTGAAAATAAAACTTCCTGAATGAAAAGAGTAACCGGAATTAGAAACTCAGCCTATTAGTAGTGTATATTTCCAAGTGATTTAAATCCATGATGGTAAAAATAAAATAACAATACCCCAATTCCTATCGCTGCTAATATGGTTGCCCATACCCACCACCGTTCTTTTAATGGTGGCTTTTCGTTAAAATATTCATTCATTCGCACATTAGTAGTTTGTTGATCGCCCACTAAAATCGCATGGGTTGCATCCTGCCTGATTACTCTTTCCGCAGTAATCGGGGGAATAAACTCCCGGTCAATAGCAATAGGATTAAATCGTATTTTACCCGCCTTATCTTTTGTAAAAATTCCAATTCCTTTTAAAGAAAAACTACCTTTTTCATTTAGTTTGTTCTGCAATAATTCACATATCGCTGAAAACTCATTGAAAACTTTTTCATGGTTGTCCTCCGCTAAAAAATTAATTGTCTCTGTCGGTGATATAATCCGGGCATTTACAAAATCAGTTTTGGCTGAATGCGCTACAATCGTCAATGTGCCAATACCTGGCAACCGGCATATTTTATTTTGAAAAAGAGTGTTGGCTATTATCTGGTACATGCTAATTATTCAGGCTTCAAAGATAGGCCTAACACTTAAAATTATGAATATCTAAAAAAAAATAATGGTTGATAGTTCATGGTAAGCATGATCTGCAACTATCAAACATCAACAACCAACAATCAACTATATTAAAACTTATAAATAACCCCACCTAATACATTCAGTCCATATACCTCGTAATTGTGCCAGCGCTCATATTTATTATTGAAAATATTATTTACATCCAACCAGGCGCTGAATTTTTTATTAATCACGAATTCCAAGCCTGCGCTCAAGTCAGCCGCGCCACTTAATGTTTCATTCACATTATTTTTTAATAAGTAAGGCCCACCCGTAAATGCCTTGAAATCACTTTTTACCATCACCTGTTTAAATGCCCACCACCGAATGGATGCTGAAATCTCTAATGGAATGGTTCCCCAGGCTTTCTTGTTATCCTTCATTCCGGTATATCCATTAAAAGTAAATCCTCCTGTTATGGTAAATTTATCCTGGCTCACAAAGCTCATATCCGCATGAACCCGCAGATCTGTTGTTTTACTTTCATTGCTAATCAAAAAGGATTTGTTGTCGGAGGCGGTATCATTGATGTAAAAAGGTAGATTATTGTACCTGATCAAACCAGCCTTTGCGCTAAAATTAAAATGCTTGCCAACCGATGTTTTTATGCCCCCGTACAATTCCGTTTCCTGCGTATTCCGCTGAGTTAAAACTGGTGACAGATATGGATTGATGGCTGATAAATTGCGGTAACTGTTTTTAATAAAGTGACCGATAAACCCTGCCTGCACAAGGAATGGTTTATCTTTTATTTTGGCCTCGCCATAAATATTAGGAAGTAAGCTTAATTTTCCATTATCCCACGCAGGCGTTACTCCTCCATGAATATTGATGGACTCCGTGGCATAAATTAATTCAGGGGCTATTTGAAAAATATTATTGTTCAGTTTTATATTATTGGGAACAAATCCCTTTGTCGTGTAGGTAGTTATATCCGCCTTAGCCGCCACCTTAATTGAAAATACATCGCCAAATGTTTTTTCTACCGGTGCTTCAACTACCAAAGAACTTTCCATCAATTTATCCTGGTTACTGAAAATACTAATCTCCGCATTTGGGTTATAATTAAACCCGGATTCATTCTTATCCTTATTACGGATTCCCCCTTTTATGCAAACATCCTGAAAACGTTGCAACACATCCGCCCTGGTATAATTGTGTTGCAAATGATCATAGCCATATAAGGAATAATCCTGCTGCTTTATTCCGGCACTGCCATATACTTCATTTCTATCCGTAAAATAACTGCCACTTCCTTTAATATTCAGTTGCGAATAATCCTGATTTTTTATTTTTCCTTTTGAAGAAATAAAATCAGCATATAAATTTATCAGTGCGGTTTTACCATCACCAAAACTAAATCCGGCGCTTGCATAAGGCGTTGAAAAATTACCGAAACCCACTTTAAGAAAATTCCTGATACCTGCTTCCAATGCACTGTCCTGCGAAAGCGCCAAAGGTTTTAGAGAAACAGGCTGATAGGTGTAAAACAAATTTTGAGCGGGTATAGTGTATGGCTCCAAAACTTTAAAAGTATCCGCAGCGAGGTTGGTAGCCGAAAAATTCACCTTCACCGCATTACGCAAAACAGGTTTATAACTTGATGTAATATCAATGGTTTGTTTTTTTGCGGTATCCCGCTGTGCGAAAACTGAAAACCCTGTTCCACAAAACAACATTATCATTATTATACTCTTAATTTTCATATTATACATTAAATTTAAAAAGCGCTTTAAAATATCCTGCCTTATGGCAAAATGATTTTATGAAAACGATTAATTGATTTTTGAATTTATCCTTTCTTCCTCAATGGCCTTTTCCAATTTTTGCTGTGCTTCGGTTTTTAATTCAGGGATAACAGAATTTTGAGCTACACTCTGGTAGGTAGCTTTTGCATTAAAATAATCTTTTTGTTGAATAAAAATATCCCCTATCAAAATATATGAACTGGTAACCCAAAAATCGTAACTGCCGGTTTCTTTTACCGTAGCCAATGCGGCCTTTTCCGCAGCGGCAAAATTACCAGCACTAAACTGACAGTGCGCTATTTCATACCTCGCTTCGGCGCCCCATGCGGCTTTGTTGATTGCGGCGCAGGATTTAAAAGAAGCAATCGCCCCACTACAATCATTATTAACCTGCCGGGATTTTCCGAGCACCAAAAAGGCCACCGATCTGTCATCCGTACTTATCCCCTTTCTGGTAAGTAATTCTTTGGCCGCCTCGTTTGCCTGTGCATAATCTTTCAACTGGTAATTGCAGCGCACCAATCCCCGCAACGCTTCCAACTGGTTATCCTGGTTTATAGCACCAGCCTGCAATGCAGCGAAATATTTTTTTGCATTGGCGTAATTTTTCAACTCAAAATAATGGATCCTTGCCGCTGATAAAGTAGCGCTTTCAAAATATTTATTATACCCCCTGCTGTTTACATAATCAAAACCTGTTAAAGCATTTGTCCAGTCCTTATTTTTAAAATAACATTCGCTTTTGAAATAGTTGGCTTCTAAAATATAGGCGCCATTCGGAAATTGGGAAATATAATTATTCAATCCTGTAATTGCCGCATTACAGTCATTGGAATTATATTTTAATTCAGCAGAGGAATAGGTAAGTGAATCAGCCTCGGTTACGGAAATATTTTTTCCATTCTTTCGCATAAATTCAACATATTCATTGGGCCGGCCATCTTCCACATAAATACTTTTGATAGTTGCCAACGCGTCATCCGCTTCCGCTGACCGGGGATATTGCTGAATCAATTGCTGATAATTAGTCAATGCCTGGCTGTTATTATTGAGGTTGTAATAACTAAGCCCGAGTTTTAAATAAGCGGTTGGTTTTAATCCACCACCATTTGGAGAATTTAAAATAGTATTCAAATAAGGAATGGCATCACGAAATTTTTCATCAGCAATATAGGTTAAAGCGATCTCCAGATTGGCATCTGGTATTAAACTGCTTTGAGGATAAGTGCGGCCTAATTTATTAAGAATGGAAATTTTAGTAGCCGGACTTTTAATACCTGCAATTAATGATTTTTGAAACAAGGCATAGTCGCCTTGTGGCAGGGCATTATTGATGGCGGTTTCATACATCGCATTTGCTTTGGCGAAGTCCCTGTTCATGAAATAGCAATCAGCGCTTCGGATATAAGCATCCTGTTCCAAAGTAGTTGCCGTAGTATTTGATTTTGAAACCAGTTCAAAATAAGTCAGCGCCTGTTTATAATTTTCCTTTTTCATCCAGCTATAGCCAAGATCGTACTTTGCCGTAGTTGCATTTGCCTCGCCCTGGGCAATGGCTCCACTCTGTAAATAAATACTCAAAAAGCGGATCGCCTCGTCATATTTCAGCGATCTGTAAGCAATTTCCCCTTTCCAAAAATTAGCATAAGGCGTAAGATTGGAAGCAGGCAGCTTTAAAATTTTTGTAAACAATTCATCCGCCTTTATAATTTGCTGATCATTCATGTACTCCACCGCCCTGCCATACAAAATACGGGTATAGGCTTTTTGCATGTTAGGGGTAGGCCTTGAAAAAGACTCATACAATGTAAGCGCATCATTAAAATTATTGGTATTGGCAAGGAGGTTTACTAAAATCTCCTTCGCCTCTGTAGTATATGCGGATGATGGGTAATCGTTTATGAAATTACGCATTTCATTCAGGGCTACATCCTGGTATCCTAACTCGTAAGAAAGTTTGGCGTAATTGAAAAGTGAAATTTCCTGTTGCTTTTTGTTGCTGTTGTTGTAAGCGCCAAATTGAAATGCATTCCTCGCATTAGCTTTTTGATTGGTCCGCAAATAACAATCACCAAGCAAATACATGCTGTTTTGCCCCAGTGAATCACTTTCATTGCTCAATTGCTTAAAGCCTTCAATGGCCTTATTCAACAGTTTGGCTTCATAGTAACAATAGCTTAATTCATACAGGTTTTCCTTACTCACCTTTTTGCTGTTGTTTACATAATATTCCAGCAGTGGCAGCGCTTTGATGAAATTCTTTTTTTCGAAATAAATTTGCCCCATCAGTTGCTTCATTTCCTTTTCATAATAAAGCCCCCCTTTACTTAAAGCATTTTCTCCACTCCGAAGCGATTCATCTTTCTTATTCTGAAAATAAAATATTTCTGAAATGTAATAAGGCACAATGCCCTTATATTCATCCCTGCTTTCCACCAGTTTAAATGATTTTAGTGCTTCATTATAATTACGGTCATTATAACTGATGAAGCCATAATAGTAATTTGCCGGTAAATAGTATTTGTTATCCGGCAACTGGTGTATCTCATTAAATAAAGGTTTGGCCTCCTTAAAACGTTTCAGGTTGAAATAACAATACCCCATTTCAAATTTGGCGTCAGCGATTTCTTCATTGCTTAAATTATCCAGCCCGGCCCTTTCATAATTTTCAATGGCTTTCCTAAAATCATTATTAATAAAATAATATTTGCCCAAGTGGTAACTCATCAATTCCTTACGGGGTTCATTGTTTACCCAGTCAATATAATGATTAGCTTCTTCTTCGGCTATGGGTAACTGTAACTTAAGCCGGGTTACGGTATAATAATAATTTACATCATCATTCAAATAGGTGTTATTACTTTTTTGATTGTCCGGATACTGCTGCTTCACTTCCTGTAATAACGGGTAGGCAAGGGCATATTGCTGCTTTACAAATAACTCCTTTGCCTCCTTAAACTTTTTTTCAGGATCTGTAAATACGTGGGTGGGTTGAGAAAAAGCCGCTATTGAAAATGCTGTTGCTAAAAGCAGCAATGGAAATTGTTTTTTCATTGTATGGGTTATAACGATCCTTTTATTGATGATACAAATTTAACTATATTGCCCCTTGTGCAAACACCATTCCAATCCGTTTGTTAATAAGTGGATAACTACTGCAAACAAAACGAATGTACATTTGCATTGCTGTTAATGAAATGATAAAAAAAATGATATTTAATGGATTCACTAACCTCACAAAAAAAGCAATAATAAAAAAATGAAAAAACTTTTATCAACAAAGTATTCCGCCGGGGCATTTAATATGGCGATGTTAATATTAAGACTATCCACCGGGCTTTTAATGATGAATCATGGCTATGACAAGCTTATACATTTTAGTGAAAGGCATAACAGCTTTATGAATTTCATGGGAATCGGGAGTACGCTTTCCCTGGCGCTTGTAATTTTCTCAGAGTTCTTTTGTTCCCTTTTTTTAGTATTGGGACTATTTACAAGGTTCGCCGCCATACCATTAATAATCTCTACAAGTGTCGCTTTGTTTAAAATACAAAATGGGGATGTTTTTGGAAAAGGGGAAATGCCGGCTTTGTATTTATCCGCTTTTATCGTTTTATTATTTGTTGGCCCGGGTAAGGTAAGTGTAGATAATATGGTAGGAAAGTAATTGGAAATGGGATAAATGATACTTGATAATTTTCCCAATTTGAAAAATTTTCAATTAGCTGAAAAATTGAATAAAGGAAGACATCCGCAATTATCAATCTGCTCCATAAAACTTTTCGACAAAAAAGAAAACTCTTTGGAGTAACGACTTTTTCCATTGACACATTTTCAATTTACAATTAACAAAATGTACACTACCGAAACCCAAATAAGGATACATTACGCCCTTACCGATCAGATGGGTGTGGTCTATCATGGGCACTACGCCCAGTTTTACGAAATTGGCAGAGGGGAAGCAATCAGGCAAATTGGTTTTACCTATAAAGATATTGAAGCAATGGGGATCATCATGCCGGTAGTGGATATTCATAGCCGTTTTTTAAGGCCCGCAAAATATGACGATCTGATCACGGTGAAAACTACTTTAAGGGAATTGCCAGTCCATCACAAAATTGTTTTTCATTCAGAAATATATAATGAAGAAGGATCCCTCTTAAATACGGGTGATGTAACACTTTATTTCATGGAAGCGAAGGGTATGAAACCTTGCGAAATGCCGGCGGAGCTTAAAGAAAACCTGAAAAAATATTTTTAAATTATTTGGGTAATTCATTTTCCGAGGAATTTGAATAACCTATTCTACCAGGGTTGCAGGCTAATTAATACAATCAGAATATAGTTTTAAAAATAATTTTTCTTTTATAAATTATGTTTTGTACTATTTCACATCCAGCCATACTTTGGTTAAAACTATTGAATTGAGGTAAAACAAATGATATTAATATTTCAGCAATCCATTGGAACATTTTTTGTAAATTTGAACATTGAAATAAGCGATTATGGCAACCCCGGTTTTGAATTACATCAGCGAACAGGATTATTTAGAAGCTGAAAGAGAGGCTTTTGAAAAGCACGAATATTACAAAGGTGAAATATTTGCCATGAGCGGAGCCTCTTTTCCACACAATAAAATTTTTTCAAACATTTTTGGAGAATTAGCATGGAAATTAAAAGGTAAAAAATATATCCCTTTTGGAAGTAATTTGAGAATCCATATACCTACAAATTCCCTTTACACTTATCCTGATATTTCCATTATATGTGGGGAAATGGAATTAACAGATGATAAATTTGATACAGCCACTAATCCTTCAGTGATTATTGAATTATTGTCGCCTTCAACAAGGGATTATGACAAAGGATCCAAATTTACTTTATACAGGGATATTGAAACACTGAAAGAATATATACTAATTGACTCCACAAAAATTTTC
>JAVHOI010000357.1:0-1816 GCA_036169975.1 Ferruginibacter sp.
CTTTGGGGCATAGTTGGATAAAATCAGAGGAATTGAAAGATTTGTATGATAAATATTCACCACCCATTGTAAAACATATTGGTGCGATAGCAAAAGAAGTCGGCGGCCATGGCGGTATGGATTTTATTATGGATTGGCGATTAATTGATTGTTTGCGAAATGGATTGCCGCTTGACCAGAATGTTTACGATGCAGCAGCGTGGAGTTCTGTTATACCCTTAAGTGGAAAATCAGTGGCCAACCGTTCCCGCAGTATGGATGTACCGGATTTTACAAAAGGAGCCTGGAAAACCAACTTGCCGGTAAACCTTACTTTAGATGGCGGTGGTAATACAGAAATCAGAAAAGTGCCTGAAGATAATAGCAAACAATTGAAAATAAATTAGCAGGACGAACCATAAAATCAGTAATAGTCATTACCGGCATGAATAAAAAAGAAACAAAAATACCTTCGGATGTGTTAGCCGTATTCGGGTATAATGTTGAGGCTACACGGGTTAAACAAAATACTGACGGATTAATTAATGCGACATTTTTTATTGAAGGCAAGGATTCAAAAATTGTATTGCAAAAGATAAACCAGTCAGTATTTAAAGACGCTGCATCCATACAACTGAATTACGAAAAAGTATTTAATTATATTCAGCAAAATGCAAAAGGCTTCCTGCTGCCGCGGCCTGTATTTACCAGGCAGGGCAGTTCTTATTTTGTTGATAAAAAGGGTGATTTTTGGCGTGGATTTTATTTTATTGAAAATAGTAAGGTTAAGCATTTTATAAACAATGCGGCAGATGCTTATGCGGTTGCCGCCCTTTTTGGGCGCTTGTTAAAAGTATTAAATGGTTTTCCGGCTGAGGAGTTACATGAAACTATACCCGGTTTTCATAACCTCCATCTCAGGTATCAACAATTTACAGCAGCTTTAAAAGATGGCGTAGTACAAAGGGTAGATGCCGCAACCCAATTAACAGCGGCTTTGCAAAAGCGCCGGCATTATGCGGCGCTGTATGATAAAATTGTAAGGGAGAAGGATAAATTTCCACTCCGGGTTTTGCATCATGATGCCAAAGCAGCCAATGTATTATTTAATAAAAAAAATGATGAAGTATTTTGTGCGGTAGATTTTGATACTCTCATGCCAGGTTATTTTTTTTCTGATTTTGGTGATATGGTCCGCACTTTGGCCTGTAGTACCGGTGAGGAAGAAACTGATCTTTCAACGATTTTTATAAACCGGGAATATTTTGAAGCTCTTTTAAAAGGATATCTTCATGAAACAAAAAATATTTTAACGGATAGCGAACGGTCCCTGCTGATTTATAGCGGGCATCTTTTAATCTATATGCAATGCCTTCGTTTTGCAACAGATTATTTATTGGGTGATATCTATTATAAAACATCTTATACCGGCCAAAACTTAAACAGGGCGATGAACCAGTTAACACTCCTGGGATCACTTGAAAAACTGGTGCCAGAATTAAATGCCGGTATTTGGAAATAGCAATTTTTTACATGCAGGTTTTGGCTAAAACCACTTTATTAAAAATTGATCAGGTTTATATAATCATAAGGGTTTAATCATTAATACAGGTATGGGGTTTCATCAATAATTTCTTCAGGATGTATCAGCCCTGTTCTTTGCATTGGCTAAAGTTATTCGCCTGAAAAAATAAAGGTTGATCAGGTAAATCAATAAATATTTTTAATGAGTAGTAAACATCCCTATCTTTAAATATTATCCTTCATAAATAAATTTTTCCATGAAAAAAATATTTTTAACCATTGTTCTTTTTGGTGCCGCCTTTTTATTAACTAA
>JAVHOI010000358.1:0-8501 GCA_036169975.1 Ferruginibacter sp.
CCACAGTTGGCACATATTGCCTCGTAAATAACACCATTCGCATCAAATCGGCTTGTTCCGCCATCTACATGGTCATCAAAGCCACCTCTTTGCCCATAAAAACTACCAAACAATTGACTTACAGCATTTTTTTCAAGGACGAAAAAATAAAAATCATTACCATCTGTGGTAGATTGAATGGCATCACCGGTAATAGGTAACCCACTTGTGCCGGCATTGGGATATCCCCGGTCATGATTAAATTTACCACCCCATCCGGACACATAAACATTTTGACAACGATCTACTAAAAATGCGGTAATGGATATATTTGGAATTGGCGAATCCGTACCAAAAACTGTAGAATAAATGAAAGCCGAAAGATCAGGTTTCATTTTGCTGATAAACTGTTTTCCTCCCTGGTTTCTGTAAGCCGCATTAACTACCGGCCATAACCCAGAAGTAGTACCCGTTACATAAGGGAATCCAAATTTATCAAACTGGATGCCATACACCAGGTCATTCCCATCAGTACCCAAATAGGTTGTTTTTATAATGGCGGATCCGTCAGGACGGATCTGGGTTACAAACCCATCTACATCACCTTTTTGAAAAAAAGAATTAATTACACCTGTTGTATCACCTGGCAAATCCGTGCTACTGGTTCCGCCTGCTACATATAAATTTCCCGTGAGTGGGTTTATTGATAAAACAAAACACGCATCACTTCCATTACCTCCAAAAAAAGTACTAAAAATTCTTGCGGAAAGATTAGCATTAAATTTTAAGATTACGCCATCCTGTTTGCCTCCGCCAAATACTGTTTGTATCGGGGAGCCCGATACCGGAAAATTGGAAGATTGAGTAGAAGAAGCCACAAAGATATTTCCGCCGCCATCAAGGATAACTTCACTTCGGGCATCATCACCATAATTCCGCCTGGTTGTTTCCGCCCCATCCGGAGTATCAAATTTCTTTCGGATATTTACCCCATCATCTTTATCTCCACCAATTTTTACAGACCCCATTAAAGCATTGCCAGTTGAGTTAAATTTTGTGATCACAATATCATATCCACCGCTGACTCCAATTTGAGGTATTAATTTTGGATAATCCGCCGAATTAGACCGGCCTGCCACAGTGAGATTGCCTGCTGCATCACAAATCATACTATGCGGCTGCTCATTACCACTTCCACCTAAGTAAGTAGCAAAAATCCTATTAACCCCATCAGGAGAAAATTTAATAATAGCGATATCATAAGGCCCATTTGAATCTTCATCCACTCCGCCATTAAAGGTTTGATCAAAAGCCCCTACGGAAAAAGGGTATCCGTTGCCGAAAGATATACCACCGGCAAAAAAACTTCCATCCGGGCCAGGTGTCGCGGTATAACCCCAGTTATCCGTGGAGCTTCCGGTAAAGGTGGCAAAAATTAATGTGGGGTCAATTACAATGGTTTCATTGGGTAAGTAATCTTTTACTTTAAATCTTACTACATTTTCTTTCACTACATATTTACAATCCAGCGTTTGCCTGGTTCCATTCCTCAACTGGTAGGTATATGGATATAATTCTTTTACCCCGCCAACGGATGTGCCTATCACCAGTTCTTTATTCCTCACTTCAAGCTTATCCACACCGTCATACTTTAATGCGATATTGTTTACGTTTCCTCCCGGCCTCACAATGATATCATATTTTAATGTGCCGGCATCGGTGTAATATCTTACATCAATATTCGGATACATATTTTTATAGGTAACCGCCTGATAAATTTTACAATCCCCTTTCCATTTGCTTTTATCATTTCCCAAAAAATAATTGTTGTAGGTGAGCAAAGCTTTGTCAGGTGATATTATTGCCCCTTTGGATGCATCCATAAAGCTTACCCTGTAAGCGTGAGAACGCAAGACGAAATTTCGGTTCGCAGGAATCGTTTTTTTTGCGGAGATAGTTGTAATGGATGTGGAAGGCGACTGACCATGCGATATGGCTGCTAATTTTTCCAGGTCTTCCGCATTATGTTGCAATACGGTAAAACCTTTTTGCTCCATAAAAAATGCGCCTGATTGAATATCCGCCCTGAAATTAACTTTACTATCCCACTGTCCTTTGTTTTCAATAAACTGCAATTGCGCAACAGATGGGGTTACAACACCAAAAATCAACACAAGATTAAAAAGGCAGGCTGCTAAAAATTTAAAATCTTTCAAGGAAATTATTTTTTACAATTTACTAAATGAAAACGAATAAAACGTGCAAAAGTTTTTTCATAAAACATTTAAATTATAATTATGAAATTTTACTCCACTCTGTTTTACCTTTCTGCAATAGCAAGTGATTTTTTACCGGCAAATTTTCTGCCAGATTTAAATCAGGATCATCATCAATAATAAGGGCAGCCAAATTTTTCGCTACCTCCAGCATCACCCTGTCCCCGACTATGTTAGCCAGCTTAAAATTTAATAAACCACTTTGCCTGGTTCCCTCAATTTCTCCCTGTCCACGAATTTCAAGATCCTTCTCAGCTACCTTAAAACCATCATTGGTTGCGCACAATACTTTCAGACGTTCCCTGGCATCGTTGGATATTTTATACCCTGTTAATAATATGCAAAAACTTTTTTCATTTCCTCTTCCCACCCTACCCCTTAACTGATGTAATTGCGACAGTCCGAATTTTTCCGCACTCTCAATTAGCATCACCGAAGCGTTTGGTATATTTACACCTACTTCAATTACCGTGGTGCTAACCATTATTTGTGTATCGCCGGTTACAAAACGATGCATATTGGTTCCCTTCTGTTCGGCATTTTGCCTTCCATGCACCATGCTTATCCAATATTTTGGTTCCGGAAAAAATGATTTGACTTCTTCAAATCCTTTCATCAGGTTTTCATAATCCATTTTGGAAGATTCTTCTATTAACGGATAGACGATGTAAGCCTGCCTTCCTTTCAATATTTCTTTTTTTATGAAATCCATCACCTGTGGCCGCTTATTTTCAAATCGGTGAATTGTTTCTACAGGTTGCCTGCCTGGTGGCAATTCATCAATTACACTGTAATCAAGGTCGCCATACGCTGTCAATGCGAGCGTTCTTGGTATAGGCGTTGCCGTCATCACAAGTATGTGTGGTGGCATCGAATTTTTTTTCCACAACCTTGCCCTTTGAGCCACACCAAATTTATGCTGTTCATCAATTACGGCAAATCCAAGGTTCTTAAATTGAACCTTATCTTCTATCACCGCATGGGTTCCAATCAAAATAGTTAATGAACCATCTTCGCAGGCTTTTAAAATTTCCCTTCTCTTTTTTGTAACAGTTGAACCAGTAAGTAGTTTAACTATTACAGGCATATCCTTCAGCAGTTCTGAAATACTGTTGAAATGTTGCTGGGCTAAAATTTCGGTAGGCGCCATTAACACACTTTGAAAACCTTGTCCATCCGCCAGGCGGTTATTACCAGCCGCAATGAGCATACTCAGCAAGGCTACAATCGTTTTTCCACTGCCTACATCACCCTGAAGCAAACGGTTCATTTGTTTGCCCACACCAATATCCTTCCTGATTTCCTTCAACACCTTTTTTTGTGCGCCGGTCAACCTGAAAGGCAGATAATTATTATAAAATGTATTAAACAAATCGCCTACTTTATCAAATACCCAACCCTTGCTAAAACGATGACGGGTACTACGTATCATGCCTAACCGCAATTGTGCGAAAAACAATTCCTCAAACTTCAGCCGTCTTACGGCATGTTTATATAATTCATCAGAAGAAGGAAAATGAATATTGCAGAACGCCTCCCATCTTGAAATAAAACGATATTGTTTAATTACGGTATCCGGCAAATTTTCAGGAAAGTCTTTCTGAGATAAAAGTTGTAATAATGTGAAAGTTAATTTACCCATCGCTCTTCCACTAAGCCCTCTTGCCTTTAGTTTTTCGGTGGAAGAATATATCGGGTCAAGAAACTTTTTGCCGCCGGCTTTTTCAGGTGTAAATATTTCTATTTCAGGATGCGGCATCTGCACCTTATTCATAAAAAATCCAGGCTTTCCAAATGCCAGATAAACACTGCCGGCATGTAAAGTTTTTTCCACCCAATTAATTCCCTGAAACCAGGTTAGTTCAATTTCACCGGTATCATCCTGCAGAAAAGCTACCAGGCGTCTGGCCCTTTTTTCACCAATTATTTCAAAGCCGGTTAATCTGCCGGCAACCTGTGCATAATCAGTTTCAGGTGTGATGTCAGCAATTTTATCAACATGGGTTTTATCAATATGACGAAACGGATAAAATTCGAGCAGGTCTTTAAAAGTAAAAATACCTAACTCTTTTTTCAACATATCACCTTTTACGGGGCCTACGCCTTTCAGGTATTCAATGGGATTAGTTAATATGTTATTACCAGGGATGATGTTTAATAATTTTTACAAATATATTGGCTACTGATGTAAATGCAAGTAGCCGGGTGCATTCCTCATCCGACAGGTAAAAGCTATGGTTCAATTTAAAGACGAATTGCCAAACATAGCGGGAATCGGCTGGCAATTTTGGCCTTGAAAGAATAGAGGGATTTCAATACTTTTTTGTCAAAATGTAATTACTATTTTTGAAATTAAAAGCCGCATTAGTTTATTGAAACCGATGTATGCTTTATGCGAATATAAATGGCATCTTATCCTTTCGGATGCTGGTAAGCCACTTCATAGATTATAGAATTATCCGGCTTTTCAAAAAGCAATAAAATAATCATAGGATTAGCTATTTGAAGCTCAAATCCTTGTTGATAGCGGGTTAGGCTCTATTTGCTTTTTTTTCTTGATAAAAAAAAGTAACAAAAAAAATCAAGCCTTCCTGACTGCATCAAGCAGACAGGGCTGAGAAAAAATAGATAGAAAATTTAAAAGCCTAACTAAAATGAAATTAAGTCCGGTCAGTTGAATATTACCGAGCTTTAGTGCGACTTACGGACTAATAGCAATGCCAGGCTTTGGTAACATTATTTCATTTTTTAACGCCAGTCTTTTAAATTTTCTTATCCCTGTCTGACTGCGTCTGCAGACAGGGCTATTTTTTCGAGGCCGTAGCAGCAGTATTCCTACCAACCGATTAAGAAACCTTAATCAAATGCACTTTTCGCTTAATCTACCTAATCCTAAATAATCATTTTCCATAAACGGCTCCATCAGTTTTTCAAACGGTTTATCATTCCTGATCCGCTGCTTATTACCTGATTATTACAATAGATGGATTTACCGGATACCGTCCAAAATCTTCTCCATAAATAGCCAGTCCTCCATCAGTATCCGCCTGAATTTTTAAGGTAATAAATCCCTGGCTGATTCCTTTTTTTAAATCTGATTTTGTAACGGGCACTTTCACCAAATAGCCATAAGAACCAGCATCCCGCAATTTTTTATCTTTTAATTGATTGTGCCAGGATAGCACCCCACGATGGTCGGCCGGATCATCAGGAAGCGTTTGTGTTTTCACTTTTTGTCCGTTAATATAAACACTGATAACAGATGGAAAAGTTGTTTCATCCGTCATCGGATAGGCATTGGGGTTTTTATGCGGCGATACTTTTGCACCTAACATATAATCCTGGTTGGCATCAAAATCCATCGCTTTGTCTTTATCAAACAGTTGGCTGGCGGATGCTTCAAATATCAGGTAGATTTTTTTTGCTTTGGAAATATTCACCTCCTTCGAAATGGGCACCTGGTATTCAAAATAACCACTGCCCGCACCATGTACTTTCAATCCATTCATTACCGCCCATTTTTTTTTCGACCATTCGGATTTGGTGTAATTGCCGGGGGTTACTTCAAGTATGGTTGCCCCGCTTATATTATTGGGCGACTTAACAACGAAGTTCATAAAATTATGATGCAGCACATTGCCATCGGCATCCATTAGTGTAAACTGTACAATACCAAGGCCGGCATAAGCCGGCATTTTAAGTTTTAATGGGGCAAGCGTTTGCTGCATCCATGGTTTGCAGGCAAAAGGAATAGTACCGGAAGTAAAGTTTTTCGTGGTGGCTGTTTTATCTGTAAACGCTACTTTGTATTCAATAAAAAGCTGGTTGTTTTTAATAGCTTTCCCCGTCATCACAGAAATAATCAGCGGTATTTCCAGCGTTTCACCGGCCTGAATTGTTTTACAAATTTCATTGCCGGCAGATAAATAGTATAGCGAATGGAAATCCCTGTCCGTCATACCCGGCATCAGCTCATTAATGCCGGTAAATTTTTTCGTACGATCAAAACGCCAGTAACCATTCCACTCATTAATCACATCGTGATGTTCGGTATATAACCAACCAGCCACCTTTGGATACTTGCGAAAGGTGTTCATCATGCGGTGATAATCCCAGCTCCAATCTACATCACCGGTACTCCCCTCGTAGCCCCATACATTGCCACATTCCGAATTGATGTTTGGCTGTTTGCCCTGTTTGAATCCCTTTTCAAAATGTTGTGTACTTCCTTCAAAAGTATTCTTATCAATGTTAGCAAGGTGCTCTTCCCATGCCCAACCCGGCAGGTATTCGTGCCAGGAATTAATATCCGTTTCAGTATGCCCGCGGCCACAACAAACCGAGTTGTCTTCCACCAAACGGGTAGGGTCAAGCGATTTTGCAAGATGATACATGGAGGCTACCCAGTGTTGAGTGGTTGGTAAATATTGAGCGTTTGAATTACCCCCCTTATCCGTAACTTTTGTTGTAAGGCCCCAGGTTTCATTAAACGTAATCCATGAAAATATAGCGGGGTGGTTATAATCCCTTTTGATCATTTCCCTTAAAGTGTATTCCGATTCGGCCTGCGCTTTTTCGCCGGGTTCGCCCCAGAAATTAGGTAAGTCGGACATCACCAGTAAACCCAGTTTATCGGCCCAATATAATTTTCGGGGCACATCCACTTTGATATGGGTTCTGATACCATTTAGTCCGATGTCTTTGCATAATTTGATTTCGTTTTTCATGAAATCATCCGAAGGAAAAGTATAAAACCCTTTGGGATGATAGGATTGATCAAGCGTTAGCTGTAGATAAACGGGTTGGTTGTTGAGCGCAATGTAGGGGTATTCGGTATTGGGTAAATTAACCACGGAAATCTTTCTCATACCAAAATAAGATTTCACTACATCGGTATATATTTTTATTTCCGTTTCATATAAAAACGGGTCGTCCAGATTCCATAATCTTGCATCCGGAATGCTAATTATAAAGGAAGCCCGGTCTTTACCCTTTAACATTGTACCCAAATATTTAATTGTTGAATTGGGCGCCTTTATTTCAAAAGATACCCGGGCATCAGACTCCAAATCATTTGACAATAACACTTCCGCCTTCACCGTTTGGCTATCAATATCGGGTGTAAAATGAATAGTCTCAAGGTAGGTTTTTCCCCTGCCTTCCAAATAAATTGTTTGCCAGATACCACGGGCATTCCCATAGCCTTGTTTGCCAAAGAGTGCGAAATCACGCCTTTTATCATCTACCCTGATCACCAGGGTTTGGGTTGAATCATATTTTACCTGGTTGGTCAGCTCAAACGAAAACGGCGTGTAACCGCCCCGGTGTGTGCCCAATAAAACACCATCCAGCCAAACTGAAGTTTCCCAATCGGATGCGCCGATGGTGACAAATACTCGTTGCTGCGCCCATGATTTGGGCACGGTAATTTTTCTTTTATACCAGGCAAAATCGGCGTCATCCTTTACGCCGGATAAAGGTGATCCCCACGGGAAGGGTACCATGATTTTTTTTGTAAATGCAGCATTACCGTTCTGCCATTTTTTATCAAGACCGGTATTAAAACTATCGGATTCAAAATCCCATCTGCCATTCAAATTTATCCAGTCTGGCCTTTCAAAGTCAGGACGCGGATGTTCGGGCAAAGGAAATTGCTGGGCGGAAACCAACATAGTAAAACAGCAGGAAATCAACGAAAAAAAAATCTTCATGAATTATAAATTTAAAATAAACAAAATAACCTTTATGACTTTTTCAAACAGTAAATTTATTAAATGCATTTATTTCATAAAAGGTATTCTATTTTCCGCATACTGCCGAAGTTTATTATTTTCAAATTCTTTATACATTAAAAGCCATGCATCATATTCCCGGTTAAGCATTTTTTCTTCGCAAGATACCATCACCGTTTTTTTTTGCGATTAACTTCACCACTGCGTTCAGGCCCTGCCGAAAGCTGAAAGCAGTTTTGATCAGAGTCATATCCGCATTTGACCAGGCAGTTTGTATTAGCGCTGCGCAGGCATTTCCATTTTCAAATATTGGTATCAACCAAAATTATTTACACGAATGAACCGATAACCGCAAGTCAGCCCTTTTTTATATAAACCTACAACTCTGTTATTGTGCGAATAGGAAGTCGCTGGCCATAAACAATCTATTTTTTTTACCTTTGGACAAATCAAAATTATAGCTTGAAAACGCATTAAAAAACTATTAACGGGGGCTTTCGGTTATTGTTTGTTG
>JAVHOI010000359.1:0-1796 GCA_036169975.1 Ferruginibacter sp.
CACAAAAAAGCCCCCGTTAAAAATCTATTAACGGGGGCTTTTGGTTATTGTTTGTAATAGGAGAAAGGCTTTTACAAGAAAGTGGCCATTAAATGGCTGAAACAAAAGTATAAGGCACAACCCCGCTCATTCCCACACGGACAGTTGGTGCATCCATAATGAAGCAATACATTTGTGATTTAGAACAGGAAGAGTCCGCCAGTTGGCGGAGAGCCTTTCATGTACAGCCCGTCCAGCTATTCGGGAGTTCTGTGAGAACGCAGGGGTGAAATTCTTTTGCGTGACTCAACTATCTGTAATTGTCAAGTTCTCAATGCAAACATCATTATGGAAAAAGATTTGCCCAAAATAAGTTTCGAGTCATTTACAAATTACCTTGACTTTTTTACAACTCATTTAGAGAATTTAAATCAACTCAACCAAAAGACAAGTGAATATGCCGAACTTGTTAGAAAACGAAATGTGAATTTCAATTTGTCTGATTTCAAAGAAATACATAGACTAAATAGTTTCAAGGCGGTGTTGAGTATTTCGCTACTTGACTTGATGACTGTATTTAAAAATATGTCCAATGCCTCACAAAATTGGGAATATATTTATTTTATCAAACAAGCGTATTTGATAATATATGAAACTCTTAAAAGCTACGATCACTACAATCAAATGCTAAATAAACTTGTTTCAGAAAAATACACAACAGTCAAAGAATTATTTTTAGAAATAAGTAAGCTAATAAAAAACTATAAAAATGACTTTGGTTATCAAGATGAGATGAAAAGAATACGAAACCATACAACTGGGCACATTGATAATAATTTTGAATTATACTATAAGATAGTTACTTCACTCGATTTCGTGAAAGCTGGAGAAGCAATCAAGGCTTTTCTTCCACTATTATTTGAATTTAAATCCTTCACTACAAAATTAAGTGCTGCCGCAATAGAACACCAAAAATCTAAAGTTTCAAAGGACAAATAGTTAAAACAACTACAGCTAACATTAAGCCAGATAGAAGAAGAAATGCCCCAGGAAAATGCCCCGTTAGAAAAGAGCTGACGGGGCATTTTTGCTACATGGTGTTCAGCGTACACGGCATTGAGGAACTGTTCCGTATAGGTGCAAGAGTACCCCTTCATTTATTGAGGCCTTGGCAGGTTGGCGGGGTGCAGCCGCCAACGGCCTGTTTATTTCAGGTCTTGTAATATAGTTTCCCTTACCCATTTTTTACAGGCACTTTTTTTTGTTTCAATAATGTTCATCCTCACAATATACCATAGTAGTTATTTGCTTTACGGTGATGCTTCCGGTTTTGCTTTATCACCTGCCTTGCCCGGTGCGCCAGGCACATAGGTTTTGCACAGCACGCCCCCATCAGGCGCCGGACTCCCGTCCGGTGCCCTCTTGTTACTACTGCCTTCAAACTTAAAAGCCATTCAAATCTACAATATCGAATATATACATTAAAAAAACCATTGGCCTTTTACAACTGATAGCCTGCCCCGATTCTTATCGGGGGCTTGACAATCCCGGGTCATTTAATAACGCCCGGCACTGGAAACCCAACGCACAAAACTACACCTCATTCCAGCGCCTGGCAGCTATGGTCTTGCGGCGCAATTTAGCATTGACGTTACCAAGTGCCCGTGTTGCAAAGAAAAAACCCTGCAACCCGTAAAAATATTTTACCCCTGGAAACATGCGGATGATGGATGACAGGGATGGATGGCGACAAATATGAGGATGGGTATATAAGGCAACGTTTAGCAACGTAATGGAAAACCATATTGTCATCATAA
>JAVHOI010000360.1:0-8444 GCA_036169975.1 Ferruginibacter sp.
GCCGCACATGATTAATGTATTGTGGCAGGGCATTCAGCTTGATCAAATTGGCAATGTGGATAAAACCGGTAATGGTAAGGGTAGAATCTCCATTATCAATAAAGTTGCTCATGCCATAATACGGTGTTTGCAATAGAGCAAATAGGCTATCATATTTTTCTTCAGATGCAATCACCTCAACCAGCACCTGGCCTGTAATATCATTGATTAGGAAAATATTATTGGAGGCCGTCGTATCCACCAGGGAATTAGGATAATTGAATAGCTGTGTTAGCTCTGCGCCAATGAGCGTATTAATCGTATCATTTGCCGGTGGCTGATAATAGGGAACAATGCAATTGGTAAGGATTACTTTTAGCGTAGTACTGGCAGCGCAGCCATTAGCATCGGTAACAGTGTAATTATAATTGCCTGCTGCCAAGTTCACCGTATCACTGCCGCTAAAGATAAAAGGCGACGTGCCACCCGTAATAACCAAATGCACAGTCCCGGTTGTTTGTCCACTCTCTGTGCACACAATTAAACTGTCGATTGCAGAGGTAGTAAGTGTAATATTGCAGATGACAGGACATGCATGAATATTTGCATCGTAATCGTTACAATCGGTATTGTTTAAAATAAAGCCTGTGGGTTGAGAACAGGTATATACAGGATATCCCGGATTACCAAAACCATCTCCATCCCTGTCACGATAATATATGGTAGCTGGTAATACTGTTACCTACTGTGTGCAGGTGGCGATATTATTCAATGCGTCAGTGGCAGTCCATGTTACGGTGGTGATTCCAATCGGGAAACAGGATGGGGCATTATTGGTAACAGTTACTGCACCGGAGCCACCGCTAACTGTTGGCTTTGGGGAACCAACTATCAGCACGCCAATAGCTCTCCCTGGATCATTGTTGAACCTGAATTCCTGACAGAAATAATCCAGTGAACCTTCATGCGTAAGATAATATACACCTGGAACAGTGGGAGCCGTAAAGTTTCCGGAAGTATAAGATCTGGCATAGCCATTATTGATGCTTGATTCGCATTGCAATGTTTTAAACGTTGATCCAATGCCTATAGAAGATTGTACAATACAACCTGGACAGCCATCTCCAACAGAGTTGAAGGACACTGAAAGATTATACACTAAACTGACTGAAGAACCTGGTGCAACTGTTGCCGAATTGCCACCTCCGTTAATGGAAACATTCGAGTAGGTAATAAAACGGTTGAAATTGTTGATGACAACAGAAGAAGCAATGGGTTGGGCGTCAAACAGTAAAATCGCATGCTCCGCCTGCTGCATTCTGGCAAACTGTAAAATCTGTTGGGCAGGTAATTGAAGGAGCTGTTTGTGCAGTCACTTTTACAGGGTTCATGCCCAGCAGGCATATAAAAGTGATCTCCAATGGAAGCTTACTTTTCCAGCATTTTTTAGTAGTTAAAGCAACCAGTATTTTAGATGATACCCGTGCATAAAGGCTTGATAGTTGCATGTTTGGCTTGTTTAATTGATTTAACTTATAAATAATCTTTTGCGCATTTTTTGGGAGAGTATCAAATAATTGGTTGCCTGATAATTGGTATAGCTTTAAAGCGCTATTGAGCATAGGCTATTGGAAAGTGGTAGCATAGAAAATCGCAACTTTAAAATTTATTAATGCTTGATTTCTATTTATCCTAATTCTACTATCCTGATGTTTTTGAACTTGTTTAATAAATGCCTTCAAAAACAATTTATAGTATTATATCATAAACATACATTTTGCTGGACTTGCAACAAAGGTTGCAAGGATGAATAGTAGCTATAACTGTCCGAAGAGGAGTGAATATTTACCGGGGAAATTATTGGTGAGAAAAAATGTAATAAAAAAAAATACTGTCATTTATTTTTATTAAGGAACATCAGTAGTTTACCTGCTGATTCTGGAGAAAAAAACTTTCGTTTCAAAAATTAAGTAACATAAAAATTCATTTTATGGGTTCTTATTCTAAATTCGATTCTGCTGGTAAATATATTTATTCCATTGGGATATCGTATAAAGTAACAACCATGGCTTCGCTAATCAGTCGTTCCAGGCTGTTATGTATTTTCATTTTTTTCTTTGTTCTGGTAATATTTTTTTTATCTAAAACTTTAAATCTTCGTACGGTTTGGCTACAAGTTTTTTACTCGCCACTGTAATATAAACGGGGTAGCATTTTAGAGGAAAAATAAAAAACTCAACTTTTACTTCTTATCCTTTTTGGTTCTGGCTTGCCCGGGTTATGATTAACTACCTTATCTATTAGCCTATAAAAACATGGAATGTATGGAAGGTTGGCAACCACGAACAGATTTGAAATTATATAAAACTATTTTATTGCTTCAAACAAAAAACCCTCCGGTGAGGAAGGTTTGGAATAAATATTTAAATTTAATGGTTATGATTCGGTAGTTAACCCGGCGTGTAAATATTCCTTGTTCATACGGGCTATATTAGAAACAGAGATACCTTTCGGACACTCGGCCTCGCAGGCGTAAGTATTGGTACAATTACCAAAATTTTCCTTATCCATTTGAGCTACCATATTCAACACCCTTGATTCCCTTTCGGGTGCGCCCTGAGGTAATAAAGCAAGCTGAGAAACTTTAGCGCTTACGAACAACATGGCGCTGCCATTTACACAGGTAGCCACACAGGCGCCGCATCCGATGCAGGCCGCCGCCATAAATGCATCATCCGCATTTTTTTTATCAATTGGAATCGAATTGGCATCTACCGCATTACCGGTATTTACAGAAACAAACCCACCAGCCTGAAGTACCCTGTCAAAAGCGCTGCGGTCAACAATCAAATCTTTTATCACCGGAAAAGCTTTGCTGCGCCAAGGTTCTACCACAATGGTATCGCCATCTTTAAAGGCACGCATGTGCAACTGGCAGGTAGTGTTTTTGCCCCATGGGCCATGCGCCCTTCCGTTTATGTGCATGCTGCACTGGCCGCATATCCCTTCGCGGCAATCATGATCAAATGCGATAGGTTCTTCACCCGCCACAATCAGTTGCTCGTTTAATACATCAAACATTTCCAAAAAAGACATCTCTGAAGAGATATCCTTCACTTTGTAAGTTTCCAAAGTACCCGTTGCCTGGCTGTTTTTTTGACGCCATATTTTTAGCGTCAGATTCATATTGTAATGTTCCATTGTTGAATGGTTATATTGTTGAATGGTTATATTGTTATTTGTTTTTAAACAGTTACTCTTTAAGTTTTTCGTTTGTATATTTTATCAGATAGTTAATCAGTAAGGGTAACTTATCCAATTCTTTATAAATATAATTGTATTCCGCATCCGTCATCTATTTCCTTACTTTAGCTTTTTCATTCCAATCAAAACATTCTTTTAAAGAGCCTTTGCTATACCTGTAAAAATTTACTTTGTCTTTTTTAAAATGTCTTCCAAAACCTTCTGCAATGTTTGCTGATATTGAATCAATCGCATCTACAAACTGGGCCCCAATTGTTTTTTTTCCAAAATAATCCCACTTTAAAACCACATCCCAAATATAATTACTAAGATGAAAAGAAATTTTATATGCCTCAATATCATTTAGTTTTAAATATTTTTTTTCACCTTCCATGATGAATAGTTTTGAAAAGAAAGATTCAAATAAACAATCCAACAATTTAGCAATATATTTATTTATGCCCCCTGCTAAACTTGTAAAAATTTACCATGCCTTTTTAAAATGTCTTTCAAAGCCCTTTGCAATATTTTCCGAAATTGAATCAACTGCATCTGCAAACCGGACACTGGCTGTTTTCTTTTCAAAATATTTTCATTTTAAAAAAATATCCTGAACATTGTTACCAAGATGAAAAAAAATATTATATACCTCAATATCATTTATTCTATTAAATATTTTTTCATCTTCCCTAATAAAATATTGAAATGAAAAAACAAAAAAACAATTTAACAATACAACCATGTAGCTATTTATAACTCCTTTGCGTCTGTTTTACAATTTCAAATTCAAGCGGCTCTTTATTCAGTTGCCAGTTGCTTTCCCCTTTGTATTCCCAGGCAGATACATAACTATAATTTTCATCGTTGCGTTTGGCTTCGCCGTCTTCAGTCTGAGATTCTTCCCTGAAATGCCCTCCGCAGCTTTCCTTCCTGGTAAGCGCATCCAGGCAAATCAATTCTCCCAATTCGATAAAATCCGCCACCCTGCCGGCTTTATCAAGTTCGGGGTTCATGCCGTTTACTTCACCGGGTATCCGTACATTGCTCCAAAATTCTTTTTTCAATTGCTGAATTTCAACAATGGCTTCCTGCAATCCTTTCTCATTACGCGCCATACCACATTTATCCCACATGATTTTCCCCAACCGTTTATGAAAACTTTCCACGGTTTGTTTTCCTTTAATATTCATCAGTGTGTTGATCCTGTCACTCACCGCTTTTTCAGTTTCGGCGAATGCCGGATGATCAGTAGGAATAACAGGATTACGGATTTCATCCGCCATGTAATTACCCAATGTATATGGAATTACAAAGTAGCCATCAGCCAATCCCTGCATTAATGCGGAAGCGCCAAGGCGGTTAGCGCCATGATCGCTGAAATTAGCTTCGCCCAAAGCATATAAACCTTTTACACTTGTCTGTAATTCATAATTAACCCACAAGCCCCCCATGGTATAATGCGCCGCGGGATAAATCCGCATTGGCATTTCATAAGGGTTTTCACCGGTTATCTTTTCATACATTTCAAACAGGTTACCATATTTCTCTTCTATTACCGCCTTGCCTAATATTATGGCTTCCTCTTCCGAACCATTTGTTTCTCCTTTCTTTCCCTGTTCAATTTTTCCGTACCTGACAAACGCATCCGCAAAATCAAGATAGACTGCAACCTTTGTTGTACCTACGCCATAGCCTGCATCGCACCTTTCTTTCGCGGCCCTTGATGCCACATCCCTGGGAACGAGGTTACCAAAAGCAGGATACCTTCTTTCCAGATAGTAATCCCTTTCTTCTTCCGGTATATCAATCGCTTTGCGGTTTTCATCTTTCTTTTTTGGCACCCATATACGGCCGTCATTCCGCAAACTTTCACTCATCAATGTAAGTTTACTTTGATATTCGCCGCTAACCGGGATACAGGTTGGATGAATTTGCGTAAAACAGGGGTTGCCAAAAAATGCGCCTTTTTTATGCGCTTTCCAAATAGCGGTCGCATTACTGCCCATCGCATTGGTACTTAAATAAAATACGTTCGCATAACCTCCTGTACATAACAGTACGGCATGGCCGAAATGACGTTCCAATTCACCGCTCACCAGGTTTCTTGCGATAATGCCCCTTGCTTTATCCTCTATCATCACTACATCAAGCATTTCATGACGGGCATACATGGTTACGTTGCCCAAAGCGATTTGCCTTTCCAATGCGCTGTATGCGCCTAACAACAATTGTTGACCGGTTTGGCCTGCGGCGTAAAACGTGCGCTGCACCTGGGTTCCACCAAAACTCCGGTTGCTTAACAGGCCGCCATATTCCCTTGCGAAAGGAACACCCTGTGCCACACATTGATCAATAATAGCATTGCTCACTTCCGCAAGGCGGTGTACATTGGCTTCCCTTGAACGGTAGTCGCCACCTTTTACCGTGTCATAAAATAAACGGAAAACAGAGTCGCCGTCATTTTGATAATTTTTGGCGGCATTAATTCCTCCCTGCGCAGCAATGCTATGCGCCCGGCGGGGACTATCCTGAAAACAAAACGCTTTTACCTGATACCCCATCTCGCCAAGCGAGGCTGCGGCTGATGCCCCTGCTAATCCTGTACCTACTACAATTATTTCAAGCTTGCGCTTGTTGGAAGGGTTTACCAGCTTTACGTGCCCTTTATAATCGCTCCACTTTGCATTCATCTCACCGGCCGGAATTTTTGAATCGAAAGACATAATAATGTTTATTATATGATTAGTTAAACTATTTATTCGTAAGTATTTTTACAATCTTGTAAAGGCATTTTGTACTTCTGTTAAATTTCCTTGAGTTATTCCTATTCCTGTTTTTATCAGGGCCCCAAATGTAAGGTTAGTTATTACCCGGGCCTTAACCGAATTTCTTTCACTTATTCAATCCAGTGTAAATAAAAAGCTATTGGCATGGATGCGAACAACAAACAAATTATTAGGGAATATACCACTCCGGCACCTTTTATAATTGGCGTATATCTTTTATGATTAATCCCGAATGTTTGAAAGGCGCTTTGAAACCCGTGCAACAAATGCCAGCATAAAGAGGTTACACCCAGTAGGTAAACCACCACCACCAATAAATTGTCCTGAAATACTAATTTCATTTCCTGATATAAATTAAGAACTTCCTGGCTGTTATAAGTAGCAAGCTTAGTTTCATCAAGGGCACGGATATTCGCTAATCCTCCAAACCTTGATGGTGTCCAGAAATGATAAAGATGCAACACGAGGAAAATTAAAATCAGAGTGCCCAGCAAACCCATACTCCTGCTGTACCATTTACTGTTGGCCTGTGGATTGTTTACGATATATTTAATGGGCCGGGCGCCCCTGTTTTGCTTCCATAATATTAGACCCTGAACAATGTGCATCAGCAGGAAAACAAAAAGGCCAATCTCCACCGTTCTGATGATGAGGTTTGTTCCCATAAAATGCCCCCAATGATTAAAAGTTTCCCCGTCATCATTAAAAAAAATCATCGAATTAATAGCGCAGTGAACAATTAAAAAGATCATTAGAAAAAAACCAGTGAGGCCCATGGTAATTTTTTTTCCTATCGAAGAAGAGTAGAAGTTTTTCCAGGTCATATAGTAGGTGTTAAATTTTTGGAATCACAAAAGTACGTAAGGAAAATCCAAAAAAATACTTTTATTGAAAATTGCAGTTATTCTTTGAGTAAATATTCTTACCAATATTGGGAAGCCATTAAAAAAAATGGCCATGGCATATACTATCAGACTTTATTGGCTGTTGTACCCTACCATTATTTTTATTCAGGTGGTGAATATATTTTTTGACGGATAAACAAATCCTGTTTTGTTGGTGCTGGCTTCGTACCCGAAGCAGGTTTCTTCTTTTAATTTTAAAGTAATGTAAATTGAAAACCTTCCCGCAAAACCTTCGCCTCATTCCAGCGCCTATTTGCATTTCGTTATGTGCCTACTATATTTATAACATTTCGTTCTGCACCTATTATTCTAAAAATAATTTTTTATCTACTTTTAATTCATTTAATTTATCTGAAAAAGCAGTCTTTGATAGTGGTTCATATAAAACTTCCTTTTGAACATCAATTACATAAAATAATTTATCTTTATTATTTACGGAATTGCTATCGCAGGCTTTTTCATCAATTTGGCATGCTGTAATAAAATCATCATCGAACTTGAATTCAGAAACACAACTTTCAATATCTTTTCCATTTTTATGTTAACAAGAATGTATTTATAACACTTTCCTTCATTTACATAAGTATGCCCTCCGGGTAGCGTTATACTCTCATCCGAAAAATTACAACCAATAAAAAAAATCATAAATAAAATAAAATACATCTTTTTCATATAGCTTCAATTTAATTTGCTTTCGTAGTTGGTGTAAGCCCTCCCATCCGAGGTTGAAGCCCCATCGGCCTGTAGCAAAATTAATTATCTTGCTATTCTGAAAGAGTACTCCAAGGTTATATGTAGTCAGAATGGAAACCGATCGGAAGCAATGAGTTTCCTGTTAAACCAACTGTGCCAAAACCCGCCTTAAAACTTGAATGACTTAAAGCAAAATTTACACAGTTACAGTGTTGTATATGCCAACTGAATTTAATTGCTCATAAAATAAAAATGCATTTCAACTTTTTTTTCATCATCGGCAGATAAAATAGCTGGTGACACAAAACCAAAGGTGGTAATTGTATTATACCCTGCCGGTACAGTGTATTTCCTGCCTGCGTAGAGTGAGTTGATAAAGTTCTTTTGATAGCAGTTATAATTTTTAAGGATTTCATTAAAGATAGTATCAAGTGTTATTGTTGTTCCGGCATTACCGCTAAGCCCAGTATATGCTTTACTTATGCGACCGCTAATAGTATTAATCTCCAGACCAACAGTATCAGTGGTGGTAATATCAGAACTCAAATTCATTTTCATAATAGCAGTGTCTATACTTTTACCGATATAGATTGGCAATAATGGGTCATTCCCTGAATCAGGAAAATTCGTGCGTGAGAAACTAAAGAGACTAGTGTCACCAAATTCTGAACTAAAAGTAAGGGGTGAAGTACTTGCTCCGCTAAAAATAATAAAACTGGAAGTACCCGGTCTGAATGTAATTTGAAAATGGCCACTGGCATCAGTTACCGCCGATGCGGATGAAGAGGTTGCGCCTGAATTTATACCGATGGCACCAGCAGTTCCACCCTGGTAAATT
>JAVHOI010000361.1:0-1748 GCA_036169975.1 Ferruginibacter sp.
CCCTGGTAAACTTTTTTATGGTTTTGCTGAAAGCTGGATGCATCGTCAAAGCTTCCGTTTCCAATACCTGCAATCGCGGCATTGCCGGTAAGCTGGTAAGTAATTTCTATATCATCAATGTATGGTACAACATTTCCTTTTTCATCAACAACTTCTACGCTTACATAAGCTAAATCATTCGGGTTAGATTTAACAGTACATCTGTCTGCAATCAAACGAATGGCAGCAGGTTTACCAGAAGTTGTTAGTAAGGATGAACCTGTTTCTTTTCCATTGTCATAACTTTTTGCAACAAGCGTTCCCGGCTGATATGCTATTTCAAAAGTTGCAGTAATGGAACTATCAGGAACTGTTTGTTCTGCGATTACCTTACTATTTAATTCCAGTTTCACCTGCTTACTTCTTGTATATACATGCACCTGTATTTTCTTGCCTTCCAGCCCCGGCCATGTCCATGATTTTAATTCATCAGGAAATCCCCAGGGTGCAATTACTTCCTGCATATTATCAGCAACGGGACGTTGTACCAGCATTTCAATTTTGCTATTTCCCCAAACAATATCCTGATAATAAGATGCAGCTTTTTTATTTCCAATCAAATCCAAATCACCGCAATAAGCATTAAATACAGACCACTTTGGTAAGTAAAAAAACCCCATACGCATTAATCCACTTGGTAGTTTTCTTGAAGCAGGAACCTGGATCTGTCTGCCAATACCAGCTTCGCCAATGTAATCCATTGCTGTCCACTTAAAGCTTCCCAATAAGTAAGGATATTTTTCTGCATGCTCCTGGTTTTCTAATGCGCTGCCCGGTGTGTATTCGGTAACTATAAAAGTCTTATGAGGATGGTTTGCATGCTCCGATTCAAAGCGGTGTGCAGTGATGCTGTCACGAACAAAAAATTTGGACTGGCTTTCTAAAAAGTAATTGTATCCATCCACATCAAGATTCAACAGGTAGGGTGCATAGTCTTCGAATGGCTTCTTTGTATAACCAGGCAAATAAGCAATGCCTGCTGTTACAGCCCTTGTAACGTCTAGTTTCCGCACTTCGTCCGCCAACATTTTCGCAATGCGGTAACCAGCAGTATCAGGCGCTTCGAAAATTTCATTGCCGATGCTCCACATAATAATGGAAGGATGATTCCGGTCTCTCAATATGATTGCATCCAGATCTTTTTGCCACCAGTCTTTAAAATACAAATGATAGTCCTCCGGATTTTTGGCAAGCTCCCACATATCAAATGCTTCATCCAGCACCAGCATGCCAAGCCGGTCACAGGCCTCCAATAGTTGTTGCGATGGCGGGTTGTGACTGGAACGTATGGCATTATAACCGACTTTCTTCAACAACTCAATCTTATGTTCTTCTGCCCTGTCAATTGCTACAGCTCCCAGCGGGCCGTTATCATGATGAATACAGCCGCCTTTCAATATCACCCGTTTGCCATTTAACAGAAATCCTTTGTCAGCATCAAAGCGAATACTTCTGATACCTATACTTGTTTCTACCCGATCAATAATTGCATTCCCCGATTTTATCTTTGTAACAACTTTATATAATGCAGGTGTTTCGAGCGACCATAAAAGCGGGTTGGACACAGTGATGTTTTGTGAATCTGTTTTCGACCCATTTGTTTCAAGCACCAGCGCCTTTTGTGTTTGGGCAACTGTTTTACCAGCAGGAGAAAGAATGGTTGTTATAAGAGTGATATTGCCTGCAGTATTTTGTTCATTACTGATAGT
>JAVHOI010000361.1:1848-8427 GCA_036169975.1 Ferruginibacter sp.
GAATGGTTGTTATAAGAGTGATATTGCCTGCAGTATTTTGTTCATTACTGATAGTTGATTTTACCTGTATCGTCGCACTGTTTTGTGACACCTCAGGTGTTGTAATGTACACCCCCCATACCCCCACATGCACAGGTTCTGTAACCGTTAACCATACATGACGGTAAATACCGGAGCCACTATACCAGCGGGAATTTTTTCCTTCATTTTGAACTTTAACTGCCAATATATTTTCCTGGCCGCCTGGATTCAGATAAGGCGTCAGGTCGTAATAAAAAGGTGTATAACCATACGGGTGATTGCCCAGCAAATGACCATTCAACCAAACATCCGAATTCATGTACACGCCATCAAAATGAATGGTAAAAAGCTTTATATCATCTGCTTTTGCAGTGGCAAATTTCTTTCTGTACCAGCCTGTTCCACCTACCGTAAATCCTGTAGCGGATTGCCCGATACTGCTTTTGCTGAATGGACCAACGATATTGTCAGGGGTCTGATTGGGCAGGTCTTCTATGCTCCAGTCGTGTGGAAGATTTACTATTTTCCATTTCGAATCATCATAGCCTGCTGCATCTGCAGGTACGGTGCTGTCTTTTATAAAATGCCAACCTGCATCAAATGGTATGCTTCTTTTGCCTGCGTTGTTTTGTGCATTCACTGCTGAAAAGCAAACCAGGAGGCAAATGCCAGGAATTATTTTCTTCATCTTTTATATTTGATTTTTATGACTGTCAATATGAAATTATTGTTCCTGTGGATGCATTTTTGTCTTATAACAACCGGGCTAACCAGGATTGCATTGTTGTGCGTTCGTTCTTTTAAATTTTCAAGCTTAAAAAATAAATTGTCTCCCACTCAAGATTGGTTGAAAACCATCAACATGAGTTGAATGCCTATATATAGTTTTGTTAGTTACACATTTGTCGCCATTAGGGAAATTGCATTGAAAGCCAATCTGTAAATCTTTCTAACCATGCATCACACGGAAGATTTTGTTTCTTCATTATAAACCCGTGCCCTCCTCTTTCGTACATGTGCAATTCAACAGGTTGATTAGCCTCTAACCATTTGGAATAGATTTTAACACTGTTGGAGGCAAAACCGTATTCGTCATCACTGGCACAAGCAATAAAGATGGGTGTCCTCAAAGATGGAACTTTGGAACCGATAATATCATTGGCACAATAAAGTACTGACACAAAATTTGGGCGGCTCTTTTCCAAAGCATTGTAAGCGACTGACATCGCAATAGTTCCTCCGGCAGAAGAGCCCATGAAGCCTATCTTGTCAGAATTAATTTTGTATTCTGCTGCATGTTGGCGGACATACTTCATAGCCGTTAATGCATCCTGAAGTGCAAGTTTTATCACAGGTGCACTCACCGAATCCAGCAGTTTAAAATTCTTTGTTGCCATCATTTTGTTATAGTACGGATGAGCAGGGTCTTCGTGCACCAACCGATATTTTAAAACGAAGGCAGTTATTCCTTTTTCGTTTAATTTTTTTGCTACGGCAGTACCTTCAAGATCATAAACGAGGTAATGAAAAGCACCCCCCGGTGCAATAATAACAGCAATGCCATTTGGGTTTGAAGGAACAAAAGCTGTTAAAGTCGGATCTGTTACATCTCTTAGATAACCACCTCCTAAATTTTGCTCTTTCCAAGTCCAGTTTTCAGAGCCAGGAGCTTTGCCAGGATACAGGGGTATAACTTGTTGTGCTTGCAACTGTGCAAGAGCGATTAGAAGGACAAGAACTGTCAGGAGAAAACATTTACTTTTCATATATGGTGATTTTGAATGACGTACAACACCTGGTCTTCTTTTCCCTAGTGAGAAAAAGGCAGTAATTATTAAAAAAATGCAAGTAGTCAACATCTGATAATTTTTCACACAATCATTTTTTCAACTCATTAATTGTTATTTGGGGAGCCAGGGCCTTAATTACTTTTTTAACAACAATATCTTTTGCTAAAGAAAATGTTTTTGTCAGTTTAATATCTTCACTTGAAGCCCCCATTTTTATTGTGTAATTTCCTGCATCTGCGATCCATGCTTCTTTATCGGTATAAAAAGAAGCAAGGTCATTTGCTGTAAGTGTAAATACCAAAGTTTGTGATTCACCCTTTTTTAGCAGTTTTGTTTTGGCAAAAGCTCTTAATTCGTTAACGGGTTTATCGATATTTTTTGATGGTGCACTTACATACAATTGCATTACTTCTTTACCTGCATATTTACCCTGGTTGGTGATGGTAATTGTTGTCGTAATCTTGTTATTGAATGTGGAAGAACTTAGTTTCAAATTGCTATAAGTAAATTGGGAATAAGACAAGCCGTAACCAAATTCATAAGCAGGCTTTATATTGAATGCCTTGTAATAACGATAGCCCACATAAATACCTTCTTCATAAACTACTTTTCTTTTAATAATAGAGTCATTTGTCACTTCTTCGCCGGGAAAGTTTTTTGAAGAAGGAACATCTGCATAAGCAACAGGAAAAGTAACTGCCAATTTACCAGAGGGATTGTTTTTTCCTGAAATTAAATCTGCAATAGCGTTGCCTGCTTCAAGACCAGGTTGCCAGGTAAGCAAAATGGCGTCCGGGTAATTTCTCCAACTTGCTGTTTCAATCACACCTCCAATATTCAACAACACAACAACCTTTTTTGCTTTCGCATGAAAGGCTTCTGAAATTAGTTTGATATTTTTTATTTCTGTATCCGTGAGATTAAAATCATTGTCAATCATCCTATCACTGCCTTCCCCGGAATTCCTGCCAATCGTAATAAAGGCAATATTACTTTGTCCGGCCATCTTTTCCGCCAACAAAGCATCTACTGGCATTTCCGGGGCCTTTTTTTTAGCCCCCATCATAGCGGCTAACATATCCGTTTGTTTGGGTTCATTTGTCTTTGTATAATTTTGATACAAGATCTTTAGTGATGAATCTATCGCAAACCCAGCACCAGTCAAACCATCTGTAATGGGTATTTTATAAGCAGTAGGCACATAGCCACTTCCCGATCCGCCGATGTATGTATCATACGATGCATTTCCAAACAATGCAATATTTTTATTATTGCCTGCAAGAGGCAGTGTTCCATTTTCATTTTTCAATAAAACCATTCCCTCTGTTGCAGCCATACGGGATGCCTGCGCATTTTCTTCTGTATCCGGTTTATTTGAATATTGATATTTTTTAAAGCGGGGAGTTTTAACAATGAGATTTAATATATCCTGAATGTTTTTGTCAAGCACTTTTTCATCTAACCTTCCATCTTTAACTGCCTGCATTATGGTATTTACCTGATAAGGTCCCGGCATCAGCAAAGCATTGCCTGCCTTCATTTGTGCAACATAATCATGACCTGCATTCCAGTCACTCATTACAAGTCCTTTGTAGTGCCAATCATTTCTCAACACCTTCGTAAGCAGATCAGGATTTTCAGATGTATAGAGCCCGTTTACAAGGTTGTAAGAAGACATTACTGTCCAGGGATTAGATTTCTCTATCGCTATCTCAAATCCTTTTAAATAAATTTCACGAAGTGCTCTTTCACTTACAATTGTGTTGACAGATTCCCTGTTGGTTTCCTGATTGTTAGCAACAAAATGTTTAACAGAAACACCCACGCCCCTCGACTGGATACCATTTACCATTGCAGCAGCAATGTTGCCGGATACCAATGGGTCTTCAGAATAATATTCAAAATTTCGTCCGCACAATGGGTTTCGTTGAATATTCATTCCCGGAGCCAGCAACACATCCACGCCATATTCCAATACATCATTCCCCATAGCTTTGCCTGTTTCAAATACCAAATCCTTATTCCAGGTTGAAGCTAACAAAGTGCCGATAGGAAACGCTGTGCATTTATACGATGGACCACCAAAGCCTCCCATCATACGCAGGCCGGCGGGACCATCATTCACCACAATAGCAGGTATCCCAAGCTGTGGAATCTCCAGCGTATACCCCGCTGCAGGGCCTATTGGACTTTTTGTTTTGCTTGCCATACTGCCCGGTTGGGGAACCATCTTTTTCATGTCCTCGCCCAACGTCTTTAACAGGCCGGGAGGAATGTTAAATCCACAGCCTGCTACAATACTGGCTTTTTCTTCCAGTGTCATAGCGGCAATCACTTCTTTTACAGGGGATTTACCTAACTGCGGTAATGTGTTTGTTTGTTGGCCCTTAACCGGAAAGGACTTTGTGTCAAATTGTGGTAAGCTGCTTTGAGCAAAGGACACAACAGAAATGACGGGTGCCAGACACAGTAAGAATGAACGAAAGCGAAATGATTTCATTAAAAATGTTTTTGAATGATAATAGTTAGATACCAGGTGAAAAATGAAGGTGGAGAGGTTACTACAACCACCTGTTCAATTACTTGATTGCTTTAATGCGGTCGCCATCCGCATCAAACATACCCATCAGGCTGCCCGTTGTATGGTCTTCGTCTTTTTTGTCCATCACCAAATTAACGTCATAACCCTGAGTAGTAAAATATACTGTCAATTGGGTGGCCTTTAATTCTGCGTTGGTGATTTTGGAAATTTCTTTACCGGTTGAATCCTGAAGGACACCTGTCATTGAGCTGTCTTTCTTTTCCAGAACAAATATCATCTTGCTATCTCCATTGGGTGTGCCTTTCACCAGTACGCTCCAGGTACCGGTAAAATAATCTGCACCTGTTTTAGTTTGTGCTTTTGCACCAATTGATAATAAAATTAAAAATGCGCCTGCAAGTAATACATTGATTTTTTTCATGACCGTAATTGTTTTTTATGTTTTTGTTTAAAAAATTTGAGTGACCTTAATGAGTTTCGAGAATTCATTTGCTGATTAAAAATAATCAATCCGTAAATTGGACGGAATAAAAGTATAACGTAAATTTTGAATAACCAAATCTTATTCCGTATTTTTTACAGAATTATATTTTCTGTAGCTTTGTGTGATGGGAATCCATTTTCAATGGAAGGATAAAAAATTTTATTATGAAGCAAATAATAAGGGATGAAGCTATTTTAAATTCAGATCTGTATCTCCGCAATGTGGCTGTGGACAATGTCATTTTTGGCTATAGTAACAAGGAACTGAAGGTTTTGGTGCAACAACCTTTTTCGTTAGATAAATGGACAGTAACTGGTGGTTATATAAAAAGAACAGAAACAATAGAAGCGGCGGCTAAAAGGATAGCATATGAACGAACGGGATTGAAGAAACTGTTTTTCGAGCAATTTCGTTCCTTTGGTACGCCAACAAGAAACACCGATGCCGGATTTAACGCCGGGCACCTAAGCGAATTAACAGGAATCGAGGTTCCCGCCAATTTATGGATATTTGACTACTTTGTATCCGTGGGGTTTTATACGCTCACAGAGTTTTCCAAAGTGGAAATAAAGAAAGGAGAATTGGAAACTGATTGCCGGTGGTGGCCGGTGAATGAACTACCTAAGATGATGTTTGATCACCAACTGATAATTGCCGAAGCACTGAAAGCATTGCGGCTGCATATTGCTCACTACCCAATCGGGTATGAGCTGCTTCCTGAAAAATTTACCTTGCCGGAAATACATAACCTTTATGAAACCATTCTTGGAAGATCGCTGGATGACAGAAATTTTTCCAAACGTTTGATTTCAGCAGGAATTCTTGTTAAACTGAATGAAAAAAGACAAATTGGAGCTCACCGGTCTCCCTTCCTTTATAAATTTGATAAAGAAAAGTATGATGAAGGTTTAAAAAGCGGGGTGGTACTGGCGTTTTAAAAGGACCTTGGAGTACGTGATACGCAGTAAATATAATAATGAGAAACGAAGTGTTTATGTTCTAAAACCTGCTATAGAATGTTTAAAGTTTAACTATTCTTTTGGAGGTCTGCGAAAATTTGGTCCAGCACTTTTGCTCCCCATTTTTGAGCCTTTATTTTTTCTGAAATTATCTTCCCTGTTTTGAAATATAGTAAGAGTTGTTCGCGGTTAGCAAGCCTTGCGGCTGAATAGCGGCTTTGCACAATTTGGTTTATAATGGATTGAATGGGCTCCAAGTAGTTTTTGTCAACTTTCATATTTGCCATTTTTATTCATGCATGGGCATAAAAACAAAAAACCTAAAGCATTGATTATTATGCAACAATGCCTGCTAATCGCTTTAGGTCCATTATAAATAAGTTCGAAAATTGTACAGGGAGGACGACAAAGGCCTTGTTGATTGATTTCAGCAGGGCTTTTTTATTGCGGTGAATTGGCTACTGTAAAGGGTATTGAAGAATAGGCCTAAAAATAGGTAGTCCTATCTTCTGCGGAAACCACAATAAAGTGGTCAGATTTTGAGACCAAGTCGGTTACCACATCTGAGACCAATTTTTCCTCTGAATCCCTTCAACTATAAGGGTTTTCAATTTTCACACTTAAAATTTGCAATATGAGACCAAATACATTTGGCATCCACTTTATTGTCAGGAATAATAGAGTGGATAAGAAAGGCGATGTGCCTATTTATGCAAAGGTGTGATAGAGATAAATTTTCCACCAGGTGCCGGTAGTTGTAATTTATTTTGCCAATAATAATAA
>JAVHOI010000362.1:0-8381 GCA_036169975.1 Ferruginibacter sp.
TTATTAAAAAAGGGGGAAGTTGAAGTTGCATAACCGAAAAATTAATGCAACTTTATTTTGCGAAAAAAATAATTTTCAGGAGATGTTTTGAGCCACAGGTGCGGAGTTCTGAAGATGGTTTAAATAGGACCTGACTTAGCGAATTATCTACCTTATCCAATTAAAGGAATTAAAGATGGGGATAATGGTCCAAAACAGTGTTGAAAATTTCCACCTGTATTTTAATATTTAAGATACTTTTTATATTGCCAATAATGAACAAATTAAGTGAATTAAAAAAAATGGATTTATCGTTTTACTATTTTGGAAGGGTGCATTTCAGGAAATAGAACGACATTTTGAAATGCACCCTTTCGGAATGCCGCCTTACAGGCAGGAGGCTATTCTTCCTACATTTGCAATCATTTTATTAAGATAGTCAGGATTTTTTAATTTCTTCAAATTTATGAGCACGGCAAGCCACCCATTAACATCAAGAACTGTTTACCCGGTATTATTTACCATCGCATTTTCACATTTTATCAATGACCTGCTGCAGTCTGTCATACCTTCAGTTTATCCAATGATAAAGGCAGCGTTTAACCTTAGCTTTACACAGATAGGCCTCATTACTTTTATGTTTCAACTGATGGCCTCATTGTTGCAACCCTTTATCGGCATTTATACCGATCGTAAACCACTGCCATATTCATTGGTTATTGGGATGAGTTTTACATTGGGTGGACTTATATTTTTATCGCAGGCGTCGGGCTTTTATTCTATCCTGGCAGCGGTTAGTTTTGTGGGAATCGGTTCTTCAGTATTTCATCCCGAATCAAGCAGGGTAGCCTACCTGGCATCGGGTGGCAGGCGGGGATTGGCACAATCTATTTTTCAACTGGGTGGCAATGCCGGCAGTGCGGCGGGTCCATTGCTGGTAGCCCTTATTGTGATACCTTACGGGCAGGGTAATATCATTTGGTTTATACTGATTGCACTATTGGGAATTATTGTATTGGTTAAACTGGGCGCCTGGTACAAAAGTCATCTCGTAATAAGAGCCGCCGCAAATATTACTGAGCCCCGTCATCATTTACCTCGTCGAAAAGTGATTGGTGCGGTAGTAATCCTGATGTGCCTGATTTTTTCCAAATTTTTTTACCTGTCTTCCATGACCAGCTATTTTACTTTTTATCTTATTGAAAAATTTCACCTTACCATTCAGCAATCACAATTATACCTCTTTGCTTTTCTGGCGGCGGTTGCTGCCGGCACGCTGATGGGTGGGCCGCTTGGCGACCGCTTTGGCCGCAAATATATAATCTGGTTTTCTATATTGGGAGCCGCGCCGTTTACGCTGATGTTGCCACATGCCAACCTGCTATGGACGGGCGTATTAGCTATCATTACCGGAGTTATTATCGCCTCCGCTTTTTCCGCCATATTGGTTTATGCGCAGGAATTGATACCAGGTAAAGTAGGCATGGTTTCAGGGCTATTCTTTGGTTTTGCCTTTGGCATGGCAGGAGTAGGTTCTGCATTGCTTGGCCGCATTGCAGACCATAGTGGTATTGTGTATGTATTTCATCTTTGCGCATTTCTGCCATTGATGGGTATTATTACCGGCCTGCTGCCCAACGTAGAGCAGAAGAAACACTAAACAATTGTAAATGGCAGGTTTTCTTTAGAAGCAGGGTACAGGCTTGTAAATATATGCTGCCCTAAAGAAAGAAACTACAAACTAATTTCTAACCCAAAGTTTGCATTTAGCAAAATCCTGTCGGGTAATAAATTAAAGTATTGGTTACTGTAATACAAATTCTTTTGGTAGGATGCGCCAACATTAAAGTTGAGCCTTGTTCGATAGCTGATAAAATAATGGAATATTGCCGAGAAGTCTGCTCCGCCATAAAATCCTGATTGCCGGGCAATATCCTGGTATCCTGTCTCTGATTGAAAGTTAAAAATCAGGATTGTTCTGGTATTTGGATAAATGGTATGTTGAAAAAACATATTTACACCAGCCTGCTTAAGTGCAGTTGATGACTTTGTTTCGTTTACAACCCCGGATATAAAATTCCTGTCAGTTAATTGTTTGTAAGTATAGGCAAGTTTCAATGAAGCGCCATAATTATTCTGATGGGTAAGGCTTACAGGAATATATTTATTGAAACCCGAAGTAAAAAGAAGCGACCGGGTGCCGTTTCGTTGTTCGTATTTATCAATCAGATTGTATTGTGTTACATTCTGGCTTCCACCTGATATTGCTGGTGTAAATCGTATATATTTTTCCGTACCTGAAAGTCGCGGACTATTAACCGCGAAGAACAAAATATCATTAAGCTCCGCAAAATAATTAATATCAGTTTTTTTGATTAATCCCTTTCCCTGAAAATAATTGTCAACCGTTTTCAAAATGAATTGTGTTCTTCTCCTCACATCAAGCACCCGGGTATTATTACCTTTAGTAATACTTTGGCCAAGTTCATTTAGCTCCTCATCAGATAGTGGCCGTGATAATAATTTTGCTTCTTCCAATTCTTTATTTAACCATAAGGCATTCTGCATATCGGTAATGTTTTCCAGTCGCCCTTTTCCAACGCCTGTATTGATTGCTATTGAGTAATAACCTTGTTTGTTTTTTGCAGGCCCTGTAAAACCGGTGGCAGTATAATTATAAAGATTGTAGTCTGAGGAAACGTCTGCTCCAAGTTCCGTAAAATGATTTTTTTCAGAGAACCATTTATTTAATACACTAATACCAGGCATTACATAAAAACTTTTATTGGTATTTACATTGCCCGGGATATTTGATTGGCTCACATTAAAAGAAGAATAGAGGCTTCCGGATGCAGTTAGCAGTATTCTGTCAGTGCTTTTGCTTTTATAATAAGCAGCGCCAAAGCCTCCGGATGCAGCGCTGCTTTTGCGGGTGCCCGAAACAAAATCGGTTTTATCGAATTGGCCGTTGCCGTTAATGCTATAATTGATAGCCCTGTAATTACTGATCCTGTATTTGAATTTTTGTAACAAAGGTCCCTGCTGGCTAAATAGGGTTTCGGTTAAAACGAATAGTAAAAGGGTAAATAAAGTTTTTCTCATGTTGTTTGAATTAGTTGGTTAAAGATAAGGGCACAATAAAGGGAGTGGTGTTAAAATACATGGGTTGTTCTGTTAATTTAAACAGAATGTTTCTTGCAAGGCATGAAGGTTGTCAATCTATTTTCTCAAAAAATGTTTCATAGAAAAATCATTACATCAACTATGTATATCTTCTTGCATCCCGGCAGGTTATTCCGGTGCATCTTTGCAATGTATAATTCAATCGGCCTAAACCTCTGAAACCTATAAAAAAGTGGACGGTCACAAGAATTTACAATTCTATGAAAAACTTTCAGCAATGAAGGTTTTTCTTTTCATCAACTGCTACGATAAACTTGCAGTGTATTTGAAATCAGATTTAATTCTTATCGCCGATGCTTACTTTGTGAAAACAATTTCGCAATAAAATAATTGTAAAAATAAATCACCGGTCATGGTTGGTGATTTTTAATCCACACCTGACAATCCATACCAATTATAGGTTGGCGCGTTTTTCCATAATCCTTATTACAATAAATCCGTCCACCTGTTTTACCGCATTATCACAAAACTTTATCGGTAATTATTTATTTACCCGCCCCTTTCTTTTCAGCGGTTTTTTGTTCGTTTTGCCCCCGGGCAAGGGAGGCGCTTTAGCCCCCTTTTTCTTTTCTTCCGAAAGGCCGATAGCAATTGCCTGTTTAGGATTGTTTACCTTTTTACCCGACCTTCCACTTTCCAGTTTTCCTTCCTTCATCCGCCTCATTGCAGACCCTACACTTTTTTGAGCGGCCTTTGAATATTTTGCCATGTTGCATATTTTTTAGAAGTAAATAATAAGAACTTCAATCAATAAAAAATTATGCCAGCCAATTCACATTAACTATCGGTGATGGAAAATACAATTAAAATAAAATCCGGCATTGAACGTTTGATTATTATGAATTATAATTATATTCAGGGCACAACTAAATTGGCAATATGAAAATATTATCTGAAACCTGGTTTGCGGAAGGCTACATAGATTTTGAATTGAAAAAATATACGCTCCTGGCTTATTTGCAGGAGATCAACAGCGGCTTTCGGGAAAACAAACTTTACCCCCAACTGGCGGATATTATTTTTCATTATAACAATATGCTTTCTTTCAGGGACAATAAAAAACTGATGCAGGATCGGTTCCCCAAACGCCTTACGGGTATTCAACTGGAAAAACTGACATTACTTTACCAACAGGTAATTGAAGATGATGAACTGATGAAAGAACTGGAAGACATCATACAGTATGCTACCAGTAAAATGCGAAAAACCATTAAAGATGGCGCGGAGATTTATGAATTTGTAGAAGCTAAAATTTATATTATGCCGGTGGGTATTGTTCCGCTGGATAATAGCGAGGGCTATTTCTTTTTGAACAACGGTAATGAAAAAGATACCCTTGTATATCAATACCGGCTTACCATTTTTGAAAAACAGGATGAAAAATACCGGGGTATAAAAACCGCCTTTATTGACAGTTGGTACCGCAGCATCACTTCCACCTACGAGCATATTAAACTGGATCTGATCCGCAGGAAATCCGATCTTCCCAATCCGGCTGTATTTGCGATTGAAACATCATTAAGATTCCCAGTTGAAGAGACCTTATTACCGGTTGCAAAAAGGTATCTGGTAAAATTCATTTCTGCCGCCGCATAGTTTTTAGCAACATTTATCAATACGGTAAAACATGCGATACCCTTCCTTAGCCTTGCTGAGAATAAATAAAATTTTCGGGTGTTTTACAACGCTTATCGCAATCGGATACTATGTAAAATTTTTGAAAAGCGTTATTGGTGGGAAGTTTTAAAGGATGGAAAAGCCGATGATATATTTTGCGTAAAAGTTTTTCCGCAATAAGGTTAGCTAAAATTTTACGAACATATTTTAAAATAAAAAACACATAATCCTTACGGGGATTATGTGTTTTTCATTTTTGAACCCCACACCGGGTTTATCGCAAACCCGGTCAGTTTCAGTCTCCTTTTTCTGATATCAAAAATAATATTTTTTTTGAAAAAATATATTCACCAGCATTGTTTTTTTTTGCACATTTTCTTTTTTCAAAGTAAAGATACCTTTCCAAAAATTTCTTTTTTTGTAACTATCCTGGCAAATCAAATGATAAATTCCCAGCGTCATACATTCATGTTACCAAAATAATACGAAAAGGTTTGCATGCTATTTGCCTCATACCCTGATTCGTAATGTATTATAGATTCAATAGATAAACAAGTTTACAGTGAGAGTAAATTAAAAAAAGGAAATATCCTGATGCAGGCTGTCCGCAATGCTCCTTATTTAACAGCCCAGGGTACTAAATTTAAGGACAAGCTACAATAAAACAAAGCTACCTTTACCATGTCAAACTTTTATAGCATGCAAATTTAAATACGGTAATTATGAAAGAGCAAAACTACACCACAGCGGAGCCAATAAAACCCGACCTGAAACACGATAGCATGGAATATGCCGCTTCCACCGAAGGCGATGATATATTAGATTCGGATAAGGGTACAATACTGGAAAATGAAGCAGAAGAAATTTCCGCGGAAGAACTGGCACTATTACAGGAAGACGATGCGGATGACATTGCGGAAGCGCTCAACAGTGCGGAAACAGACAGCCAGGCTGATGAAGATAATTTCTTAAATGAAAAAGATTTGGAAGAAACTTCTGAAGTCAACAATACGGATAAGGAAAAACATCAAAGAAGATAATAAGTAAAAATTCTTTTGTAATCATAATGGTATTTTTCCGCAAAGATTAACAACTGCATTTAAAATTTTCCGCTATCAAAACTGTTTATTTCAATTTCTTTTTTACGTATATTTTTTGTTTTTTGATAAGATTTTAATTATTCCGAGACAGCATTGCTTACATTACTTTCAAATGGTTTCAGGTTACCTCCACAATAATGTCTGTCAAAATATCAAGTCACTTTTTTAGGTTCTGCCGGACAGTCATTTTTTCCTGAAAAAAATTCAGCTCTGGATGTGGTGGCATTTATTTTGTTCCCGTTTATTGGATTATTTTCTAATTATTTTCATTATTAAACTATTTAAAAAAGGAGGTTATTATGACAATCATTAAAAGAAACGGGAACCGGCTTCCTGTCTTTCCGGGGTTTTTTAATGACTTTATTTTAAAGGATTTATGGAACCGGGATCCTGAAATCAGTTATCCTGTTGGTACTACCTTACCCGCGGTAAACATCAGGGAAAACAATGAAAATTTTCTTGTGGAAATGGCTGCTCCGGGAATGACTAAAAATGATTTTAAAATAGAACTGGATGGTAATACCCTATCTATTAGTTCGGAAAAGATTAATGAGGAAGAAACAAAGGAAGAAGAGCGTTACGCACAAAAAGAATTCAGCTACCAATCATTTTCCCGAATTTTCACTTTGCCCAAAGATGTAGTGGATGCCGATAAGATTGAGGCGAAATATGAAAATGGCCTGTTGCAACTGGTAATTCCAAAAAGAGAAGCAGCCAAACAAAAAAGCCCCAGACTGATACAGATTTCCTAAGTGTAAATTTTAGATGAAGTGAATCTTTTTCTATGATAAAGATTCACTTCATTTTATTAACCTGAAAGTCAAAAGTACTTACTGAATAGCCGGAATAATACAATACCAATGGCTTTGGGTGGTAATAGAAAAATATTTTCTTTATGTGGTATTGTTGAAAATTTTCAACTTTACAGGAGATCACCTAAAGGTTTGCCAATATTGGTGATAGGTGTAAAAACAGGTTATTAATAAAACCACAATTGCTTATTTTCCAACAACATGTTTTTTATGGCGCTTACCTTTTCGGCTGGTATTTTTTCATCATTAGCTTCCCCTTCTTTTCCATCAGTACAAAAGGAATCGGTGTAGGTAAGTTCCAGGGTTTCGCCATTCAACAGCGATTTTCCCTTTTCCTTATCACTTACAAAAAAATAATAGGCGCCATTCTTTAAAAACACTTTCACCATTAAGTGAAAAGACTCATTATTATATTCTATAAATAAACTTCCCTGCAATTTCATATTGTTGTGGTTTTGCTTGAAAAAATTAATATATAAAGCATTTAAAAGAGGTAAATAGTATTTCAGATAGTAATGAAAGTTATCAAATAAATGCGGAAATTACGGTATTTAACGTAAAAATACTATAAAATATTTTTTTCCCGGAGATTCTTATTCCACGCCAATAAAGGAATTTAGTAAATAAAAAAAATGTTGTGGAAATTTCTTCCTTCCTCAGGCAAGGCTACCGTTGTATCTGGCCCTTTGATCCCTTATCTGAAGAGATTAGTCTAAAAATTCTGTTTGGTGAAAGCCCTGCCTCCTGCCCATGGGATACATACAAAATCGCGGTGCTGGTTTCATCAGCTATTTTATTGATGAGTGCGGCAAATAAGGCTGCCATTTCATCATCGAGACCGGCTGTTGGTTCATCCAATATCAGTAATGGCGGGTGCTTCACCATGGCTCTTGCAATAAGAACCATCCTTTGGCGGCCTGCGGAAACCATACGAAAGGGTTGGTTTTTATCCTTATACATTCCAATGAGCGCCAACCATTCCCGGGCAAGCTGTACCTGCCTGTCGGATGGCTTTATATAAAGGCCTACCGAGTCGAAAAAACCGGATATGACCATTTGTTCAATTGAATCCCGCCTTTCAAATTGTAACGTCATTGAAGGTGTAAAATATCCAATCTTTTCTTTTATATCCCATACCGATTCCCCGCTTCCTTTTCGGTGCCCAAAAAGAAAAAGATCCTGCCCATACCCTTTTGGACTGTTACCCGTTATCAACGAAAGTAAAGTGCTTTTTCCAGAGCCATTGGGCCCGGTTAATTGCCAGAATTCGCCCGCATTAATGTTCCAGCAGATGTTTTGCAATACAGGCTTTCCATTAAATTGAACAGACACATTTTTCATCTTTACAAGCGGCCCGTTTTGCGGTTCGTACCGGGTAAGCGGAGGTGGAACAGAACCTGCAAAAATATCATTGCCTTTTAAATTAAATTGGGCAAGGAATGCCGCCGGGTGTTGGCGGGCAATTACCGATCTGCCTTTTATGAAATAAATAGTTTCAATAAAAGGCAGCAACTCATTTGCTCTGTTAAAAACCTGGAGGAATAATATGCCTGCCGACAGTTTGGTTAATTGCAGCAGAATTGATTTCCGGTATTCTTTATCAAAGCTTTCAAATAAACTGTCAATAATTATGTAGTCCGGCTTTTTAGCGATGATGTAAGAAAGTAATGCTTTTCTTTGTTCGCCATTA
>JAVHOI010000363.1:0-1769 GCA_036169975.1 Ferruginibacter sp.
GTGGTGGTAACCCCAAAAGGCACATTCTTTATCACTAAAGTTTTTTTATCCTGTTCCTCAATGATGGCCCTTACCCTGATCTTCCCTCCTCTTTTACCATCATTGTAATTGGCGGGATCCATTGTGCCCCCGGTTAAAAAATCAGGCATCAACTCAAACTTTTTACCCCTTAAATATTTAATGGAAGCGTCTATCAGTTCACGAAAATTATGAGGCAATATTTTAGTAGCCAACCCTACCGCAATACCCTCCGCACCCTGTGCCAGCAACAATGGAAATTTCATTGGCAAAGTGACCGGTTCATTTTTTCTGCCATCGTAGCTTACCGTCCAGTCGGTGGTTTTTGCATTGAAAGCCACTTCCAATGCAAACTTGCTAAGCCTTGCTTCAATATACCTTGGCGCTGCCGCATCATCTCCGGTTCTTACATCTCCCCAGTTTCCCTGTGTATCAATAAGCAGTTCCTTTTGCCCGATATTCACCAATGCATCGCCAATACTCATATCTCCATGTGGATGGTATTGCATGGATTGGCCAATGATGTTGGCTACCTTATTAAAACGCCCATCATCCATTTCCTTCATGGCATGCAGGATGCGGCGCTGTACGGGTTTCAATCCGTCTTCCAGCGCCGGCACGGCTCTTTCCAAAATAACATAACTGGCGTAATCCAAAAACCAGGTTTTATATTGCCCACCAATGCCACTGTCTGTGTGAACGTAATCTTCTTTCTTTTTACTTGTCGCCATTTTTTTATTAATGCTTTTCGATATTGGATAATTATTCAATCATAAAATTCAAACAAATATTTCTCTTCATAAACAACTCCAAATTTTTCCAAAAAATCAATGTATTCTTCTTTAAACGTTTTCTTTTTATGGTGTTCTTTTTGATTGAGTATATATTTTACAACATTATCTAAAGCTGATTTAGAATATGAAAACGCGCCAAAACCTTCCTGCCAATAAAATTTTTGTTTCGTAAGATGGTTGTCATTGATTAACTTATTAGTACTAATTTTTATTTCCTTTACCAAATCCGAAATAGATTGTTCGGGATGTATCCCAATTAAAAAATGCAAATGACCGGGCATGCAATAAATAGCCAGCGGCTTATGTTTTCTGTTCTTTGCGGTTACGCAAATAAATTTTTCTACCCTTTCCCTGAATGATTCTTCGATAAGGTTATGCCTTCCTTTTACCGCAAAAACCAATTGGGTTAATAATTGTGTGTAGGTATTTGGCATAATAAAAAATTTAATTAATTTATAAAATGGGTTAGTTTATTTCAGTTTTTATCTTATTAAGGATGGCTCCTACGGAGCCAATGGTCATCGTTTATTTTGCTACAAAGTGTAGGCTCCTACGGAGCCGTTTGTTCATCGTTTGTGTTGCTACAAAGTGTAGGCTCCTACGGAGCTGTTGGTCATCGTTTGTGTTGCTACAAAATGTAGGCTCCTACGGAGCTGTTGGTCATCGTTTGTTTTACTACAAAGTGTGGGCTACGGAACTGTTGTGCATTGTGCATCTTGCTCTACAAAAAGTTGGCTGCATAGGAGCCTTCTGCTTACAGTACTTTGTCACTTTTAACTATTTTCCTAACTTATTTCTTATATTTATTACGCTGTTTATTTATGATCCCTTGTACTTCCGCCCCATCGGGGCAACCTCTTTGTTGTTTCACATCCGATCCGCAGTAGCAACCCAATAGCGCGAACAAATTTTATAACAATCATCTCTGCCCCATCGGGGCAACCTCTTTGTAGTTTC
>JAVHOI010000364.1:0-5116 GCA_036169975.1 Ferruginibacter sp.
CATATCGTATTCTGGTTGTTTAAAGATATAAGCTGGTGCATGATCTGGCGGCCATTAGGAATTGCGATGATTTTCCCTACCCTTATTGTCGCTATTGTCATAGCCTTCCGGACGAGGCAATTCATGAGTGAAGTGTGCCACAATATTGCCATAGTGGTTTGGATAACCGCCAACTCTTATTGGATGATAAGCGAATTTTTACATTTCGATACCAATGTATTGTTTGGGGAATACACCTACAAGCATTTATCCATTATCCCCTTCTCAATGGGTATTGTTATACTTGGCTATTATTATCTGTGGTGGAAGCCGAGGCACAAAAATGCGGTGGAAGGGATGTAAGGCGTAATAATTGTTTTATTGCTTTTCAGGGTTGCCAACCTTTTAAAGGTTGGCAACCCTGAACTGTATCTGTAATACGTTAAGTGAGTGCATCCCAGGCCTGCTCTTCATTTCCAATTTTTACAGCTATAGCTTCATGTAACTGCATAAGCCTTTCACCTACATACAATACGGTTTCTTCCCGGTTTTCTTTTTCAGCATCTTCAATGTAGTAGCGTAAAATGTTTTTTAAATCTTTAAGCTCTTCAAAAGACCAGGTACAAAGCAGTTGAATATTATTAATACGTTGAGCCTGCAACGCCTTTATTTTTTTTGAAAATGCATTAGACCTTTCCATAAAAAACCTGGTTTATAAAATTAATTTCCATTTTCAATAATAGCAACCTGCTCCTCCGTTAACCCATACAGCGCATACACTTTTTCATTTATACTTTCATCGGTATAAGCAATACGCTGTTCCAATTGCTGCACCTGCTCAGGCAGGGTGGCGCTTTGCTTTTGCTGCTGCAACTGCAGCATGGCTTCTACCAACTTAACTATTTCGTCGTGGAGGAATTTTTCGAATTTGTTGGTGGGGTCGATTTGTTTGATAGATAGTTGTTTGATATAAACAATCTTCAAACGATAAAAACCCCCTTGTACTTTATCACAAATATTTAGAAGCTGGAATTTTGAAACTGCTGAATTCAAAATTCCGAGTAAATATTTATCATCCGTCTCGATCAATTGATTGTTATCGTTGCCATAATAATTCTTATAATCAATTGTAAATGCAGCAACTTCAGAACTTATCCCGGGCCAAAGGATCTTAACTTTTTCAAACGATTTCCAATAATCAACTGTGTCTTGTATCTCATACCATTTGTAAGGTCCTGGCTTTCTTCCTTTCCATTCGCCAACGAAATCTTTTGGCTTCGGTGTTAAAGCTTGCTTGAATTGGAATAAGTGATTTTTAATAGCGGGATACGATTCTATGTTTGTTCCTCTTTTTGTAAAGATTAAATATTTTTTACTTTGCGGTTCTCGATATCGCCTTATGTCCTTACCCGCTAAAAAAGGCTTTATTATCTCTATACTTTTTTTGTCTTCTTTAATTAATCTATTCCTGGTTTCTTCATCAATTACAAAGGCCTCATTCAAACCCGTTAAAACACCACGATAGATTTTGCCTTTTACATATTCGCCCAAAGAGAGCCCCGCACTTTGTAATTTCTTTAATAGCAACTGTTCTGTCTCACTTCCTAAATTCCAGCCGCTATCTTCCAGGTTATTTTTATTAGAATTGGTTTTGTTTTTAAATACATAATCCTGCAGGCTGCTAAAGTCAAGCGTTTTTATATTGGTTACTTCAATTGTTTTATTTTTGCTGTATTCATTTGCAGGAGCGGCAATTATAATAGCAGGATAAGTTGTAGCACCTTGAAAAACCGGTAAATCACCAAAATCAATAATCTCTTTTATTTGCTGTTTTTTAAACCATTTCCTGAGGGGTTCACCATAATTTGCCCTCATCCATTTATTGGCTACAATTATTCCAAACAAACCATCCGGGTTTAATAAGCTAATTCCTTTTTCAAAAAAATAACTATACAAATCTGCCATACCATGATACACCCGATATTTCCTTTGAAAATAGTTTTTTTGTACTGCATCAAGTAACTCTTGTCTTACATAAGGGGGGTTTCCAATAACGACATCAAACCCTGTTACTATACCGTAAAAGAATTCTGGTTCATTTAATGTAATACCAAACTTATTAATAAGCTCATTGGTTTTTTTATCGGCTTCCTTAGTATTGTCAATAACCTTTTTTGCATGCCATCTCAACTCATCATTCGGTATCTTAATCTTCCTCGCTTTAAAAACTTCAGGAAAAGCAAGTTCCCAATCGAATGGCTTTATTTTTCTTTCTTCGCCGTAGTCAATTTTTACTTTGTAAATCTCTGTACCTATTAAACTATTACCGCTTTTTATATTATTATCCAAAGTGGGCAGTATGCGTTCGCCAAAATTCATTTCGGCGGTAATGCTGCTGCTGGTTTCGCCTTCCATACATTTTAAAAGAAGGCTTAGTTTGGTTACCTCCACCGCCTGTGTATCTATATCTACCCCATAAATATTATTGAGTAAAATTTGTTTTTTCAATGCGGTGGTTAAATTACCATTGGGCGTAAGCGGCAGTTTGTTTCGTTCTTTTATGGCATCGTTGCGTTGCTTTTCGTTATAGTCTTTGTTGTTTTGCGCAATGGTGGTCAGCCTTTCAAAATCGGGCATATAGAACTGTAAATGCCATGTAAGTAAATACTGGTAAGCACCCAATAAAAAACTGCCGCTGCCACAGGCGGGGTCAACTATTTTAAGTTTAGCGACATCATCTGGTTTTTTGCCTGAGCTTAATTTTCCTACGGTATTTTCTACAATATATTCCACAATGTATTGCGGTGTATAGTACACGCCGCCAGCTTTGCGTACCTCGGGTTTTTCTTCAATAATGGCCCGGTGCCCGGCAGTTAGTTTTATCTGCCTGCCCAAAAACTGTTCGTAAGCGCTGCCCAGTATCTCCACACTCAGCACACTAAACTCATACGGGCTGATGGGATAATACAATTCGTTGATAACGGCCTTAATGGTTTTGTTGTCAATCACCACATTAAGGCTGATGGCATCTTTCTTAAAATCAAACAGGCCGCTGTTGTACCTGCTGTCGGCTTCTTTAAAATATGAAAACAGGTTTTGGTAATAGCCTTCCCCCTTCAATGAATTTTTTAAACGGCCATATTCTTCCACGCCACGGTCTTCCGCTATGCGCAAAAAAATAATCCGGTCAAGCGTTTGCTGCACCACAAAATTCAGTTCGTCCTCCGTAAGTATTTCGTTGCGCAGCGCAATGTTAAGCGCCAGTTGTTTTCGCCATTCATCCAGGCTGATTAGAAATTCCCGGTCAACAGTAGTAGTGCCTTTTTTATTTTTATCGGCGGCGATAAATTTATCGAAGCTGCCTTTCAGCACACGTTCTTTGGAGAAAGTGTCCCATATAAAATCAAATTCGTTCAGGTAATCTTTATAGGTCAGGTATTTTATTCTTGCTACTGAAGATTTATCAGTTGCATTGGGTTTTTTATTACAATCGTAAATGGCAAATTCCTCAAAGTCGGTTAAAATACTAATGGGAAGTTTGGCGCTCCAGGCATAGCGGCGTACCTGGTAAGCAGGCAGCACTTCATCTTTTACCACCACGCTTGGTTTCTTCGCTTCCACAAAAAACAACCGTTTACCACCTGCCAGTTTGAAAGAGTAATCCGGCGCTTTGGTGGCAGCGCCTACTTTCACCCGGTCTTCATGTATCACTTCGCGGTAAGCTTCCGCATTGCCCAGGCTGTTATCCATATCCCAGCCCAGGGCTTTAAAGAAAGGATCAATAAAATCCCGGCGGGTTTGTGTTTCGTTGTAATCGGATTTTTTGTAAGAAACAATTTGTTCTTCAAACCGTACTACGAGGCCTTCAATTATTTTATAAGCGGCGTCTTTTGAAATCATTTGATTCAGTAAGTGTTTTCAAATATAGTAATTAGAATTTAAGGAAGCTAACCTTTTAAAGGTTGGCTTCCTTAAATTTCTCTGTGTATATTTGCAACCGCTTTGGTAAAAGCTACATAGCAGCACAACTGTTGAACGGAGCGTCGCCAATGTCGCTCCATCAGGGGTACACTGCTGGTAACAACAACTAAAAACATAAACACATTTTCATGTACCGTTCTCATACCTGCGGCGAATTAAGAATTGCCGATGTAAATAAACAAGTAACCCTCAGCGGATGGGTGCAAACCATTCGCAAGTTTGGCAGCATTACGTTTGTGGATATCCGCGACCGGTATGGCATTACACAACTGCTATTTTCAGAAAGCCTGAACGCACAATTGGATGCAAATCCTTTGGGCAGGGAATTCGTGTTGCAGGTAAAAGGAACGGTGAATGAGCGCAGCAATAAAAATGCGAATATCCCTACCGGTGAAATTGAAATAGCCGTTGCCGAATTTACTATCCTGAATAAATCCGCCGTACCACCTTTTTCCATACAGGATGATACGGATGGCGGCGATGAACTAAGAATGAAATACCGTTTCCTGGACCTTCGCAGGAATATAGTAAAGAAGAACCTTGAGCTACGCTATGCGGTAGGCCGCAGCACCCGGAATTATTTGCATGAAAATGATTTCATGGATATTGAAACGCCATTCCTTATTAAATCAACGCCGGAAGGCGCCAGGGATTTTGTAGTACCCTCAAGGATGAATGCCGGCCAGTTTTATGCGTTGCCTCAATCGCCCCAAACATTTAAGCAATTGCTGATGGTGAGTGGCTTCGACCGTTACTACCAGATCGTAAAATGCTTCAGGGATGAGGATTTGCGTGCCGACCGGCAGCCGGAGTTTACACAGATAGATTGTGAAATGAGTTTTGTGGAGCAGGAAGATATTTTAAACATGTTTGAAGGCCTGATAAAACGGATTTTTAAAGACGTAAAAAATATTGATTATACCAATGTGGTGGAACGCATGACCTGGGAAGATGCGATGTGGACTTACGGAAATGACAAACCCGACATCAGGTTCGATATTAAAATTGCCAACCTGAAATTTCCACAACATACTTTTCCCAATCAGCTTTCTCAATCAACATTGATTGACGGCGTTTCATTTGGCGTTTTTGATGATGCTGAAACAGTTTTGGCGATTGCGGTTCCTGGCTGTAGCGAATACACCCGCAGGCAAAC
>JAVHOI010000364.1:5216-8274 GCA_036169975.1 Ferruginibacter sp.
GATGACAACCGCTGGGTAGCAAGGCATCATCCCTTCACCTCGCCCAAGCCGGATCATATTGACATCATGATCAACAATAACCCGGTGATAGAAAATGCAGCCGATTACCTTGCCCATCCTTATGCCAGCATTAAGGCCAATGCTTATGACATGGTATTGAATGGTAATGAAATTGGTGGTGGCTCCATCCGCATTTTTCAACGGGCGCTGCAGGAAAAAATGTTTGCCGCATTGGGGATGGATGCCGAAGAACAACAACATAAATTTGGTTTCCTGCTGGGCGCATTTGAATATGGTGCGCCACCGCATGGCGGACTGGCATTTGGTTTTGATCGTTTGTGCGCCATACTTGGCGGCAGCGAAAGTATCCGTGATTTTATCGCTTTTCCAAAAAACAACAGTGGCCGGGATGTGATGCTGGATGCGCCTTCTACCATTGATGCCAAACAGTTTGAAGAGTTGCAGATAAAGCTGGATCTGAAATAATTTTGTATTTACTTCAAATAATGAATATTCACTTCGATGACAATATTGATCTGCTTTATTTACGCATTGCGGCCGGGCAGTAGGAATTCATTATTAAGCGGTTAACTGAGGATTTAGTAATGGATATTGGTAGTGATGATAAAATTGTAGGAATAGAATTAATGGATGCATCCAAACATGTAGATTTAGAGAAGCTGATGCCGATGGAATATTTAAAAGCGTTATAGAAGATATTGATTTATTTTTATGCCTGTTAGTAAAAACTGACAGGCATTTTTATAAATAAAATAATTATGATACCGGATTATCAAACGTTGATGTTGCCTTTGCTGAAGTTTATTAGTGATGGGCAAATTCATAATACACAAGATGCAGTAAATTTTCTATCAAATCAATTCAAATTAACAGATGAAGAATTGAATTACTGGCTGCCAAGCAAAAAACAAAAGACCTTTCAAAATAGGGTTTACTGGGCTAAAGCTCACTTAAAAATGTCAGGAGCAATTGAAAACATTAGTAAGGGACTTTTTAAAATAACAGATAGAGGAAATTCCATTCTTTCCACTAAACCTGATACAGTGAATGTTAAATATTTAATGTCACTATTTCATGACTATGAAGAAAAAATTAATGGGTTTCGATATAAGAAGAAAAGTGAAACTATATCAATACCACCTGAGAATAATGAAGATTCGGAGATGGAACAAACTCCTGAAGAATTAATTGAGTCTGGGTATCAAAAAATTCGAAAATCTTTGGAAGAAGAGCTATTATCAAAACTTAAAACTGTTGATCCTTATTTTTTCGAAAAAATAGTAGTAGAACTCTTAGTAAAAATGGGCTACGGCGGTTCTATCCAGGATGCAGGCAAAGCAATTGGCAAAAGTGGTGATGAAGGAATCGACGGAATAATCAAAGAAGATAAATTGGGGCTGGGTGTAATCTACATACAGGCTAAAAGATGGGAAGGCGTAATTGGCAGGCCAGAAATTCAAAAATTTGTAGGTGCTTTGGCAGGTCAAAGAGCAAAAAAAGGGGTATTTATAACCACATCCTTTTTTACAAAAGAAGCCATACTTTATGCAACACAAATGGACACTAAAATTGTATTGATGGATGGAGATAAACTTTCTCAATATATGATTGATTACAATCTGGGAGTGTCTGTCCAAAATATATATGAGATCAAGAAAATTGATTCTGATTATTTTGAAGAAGAATAATTTAAAATTCAAATTAAAGTTGTGAATAAAAACATCCCTTTGGCGGAACGCCTTCGCCCCACCACTTTAAACGAACTGGCCGGCCAGCAACACCTTACCGGTAAGGGAAGTATATTACGCACCGCTATTGAAAATGGCAAAGTACCAAGCATGATCCTGTGGGGGCCGCCGGGCGTGGGCAAAACAACTATCGCCAACATCATCGCCCAAACATTACAGGTGCCTTTTTATACATTAAGCGCCATCAGCAGCGGTGTAAAAGAAGTGCGTGAAGTAATTGAAATAGCGAAAAAACAGCATAACGTAATCCTTTTCATTGATGAGATACACCGCTTTAATAAGGGACAGCAGGACGCATTGCTGGGCGCCGTGGAAAAAGGCACCATCATCCTGATTGGCGCCACTACCGAAAACCCATCCTTTGAAGTAAACAGCGCCCTGCTCAGCCGTTGCCAGGTGTATGTATTAAAACCACTGGACGAAGTGGAACTGGTGGCTTTGCTGTGCCATGCCATTGAAACCGATGAAATTTTAAAGACAAAAAAAATCGAATTAAAAGAAACCGCCGCTCTCATCAATATCTCCGGTGGTGATGCCAGGAAACTTTTCAACCTATTGGAACTCGTGACTGAAACCATGGGTGATAATATTGTTGTAACGGATGCCATCGTAATGGAAATAGCGCAACAGCGTATAGCCATTTACGATAAAGGCGGCGATCAGCATTATGATATTATTTCCGCCTTTATAAAATCCATCCGCGGCAGCGACCCTAACGCCGCCGTTTACTGGCTGGCAAGAATGATTGAAGGCGGCGAGGATGTAAAATTCATTGCACGCCGGTTATTGATACTGGCCAGTGAAGATATCGGCAATGCCAATCCCAATGCATTGTTGCTTGCCAATGCCACTTTTGATGCGGTAAATAAAATTGGTTATCCCGAATCAAGGATTATCTTATCGCAATGCGTTACTTATTTAGCCGGTTCGGCTAAAAGTAATGCGGCGGTAGTGGCTATCAGCGAAGCGATGGCGGCGGTAAAGCAACATGGCGACCTGCCGGTACCATTGCCTATACGCAACGCCCCCACTAAATTAATGAAGACCTTAAACTATGGTAAAGACTACGCCTATTCGCATAATTACGAAAATAATTTTAAAGCGCAGGAGTACCTGCCTGATCAGTTAAGCGGAACCAAATTTTACAAGCCTGGTAAAAATGTGCGGGAACAGGAAATTCAAAAATTTTTAAAAACCCTGTGGAAAGAAAAGTACGGGTATTGAAAACCATAATTATCAAATCCCTTTTTACTATTAGGTAACCGTGGTAAAAAATGAATAAAGAAAAC
>JAVHOI010000365.1:0-1716 GCA_036169975.1 Ferruginibacter sp.
TTAAATAAACCTTCCGGATTTTGAATAGGGTTAGGGATAAATATAATTGATACTACAAACCTGCGAATTTGTTTGCATTACCACAACGGGATAATGCCTGAATCGGACAGGGTGTTTTCACGGTACCGGATAATTGCTAACGAAAGTAACAGGATTAAAACTGACTATCAATAGCAAGAACTTGTCCTTTTTTTATTTAAAGCTTCATATTTGGGATATGTCCAACAACTAATGGCTGTAAACGTACATCACCTGATAAAGCCGTAGAATAAGGCTGTGGCAGGTGAACACGGGCTACGGTTGTGAGCCGGATGCGCATCAACATTGTAAGTTTTGATTATCCGGAACATTGCGCAAAAATTTACGGCGATAAGTATATTATCAAACTTAATATAAATATGAAAAACGAAACAGGGTTAATGATTTTTACTTCCCTATATTCAAAAGCATAACAGTTCATGACAGGTGGCAATTCCTCTTTAATTACCTTCATCAAATTATTGCTTGTTTTATATTAAAATCATTTATCCGATGGGCGTTATTCTGGGTGTTTTTTTTCATTTCATTGGCGGCTTCGCTTCCGGCAGTTTTTATATGCCCTACAAAAAAGTAAAGGGCTGGCATTGGGAAAGTTTTTGGATCGTTGGCGGCCTTTTCTCCTGGCTGATAGTTCCTCCGCTGGCCGCATACCTTACCATTCCCGGATTTGCGGATATCATTAAAAATGCCAGTGGTACGGCTTTAAGCGCTACTTATATTATGGGTTTATTGTGGGGTATTGGCGGTCTTACTTACGGCCTTGGGGTGCGTTACCTTGGTGTTGCGCTTGGCAGCTCCATCATATTGGGTTTGTGTTCCGTATTTGGCGCTATCATCCCATCAGTATATTATTATTTTACGCCTACTGCCGGTAAGGATACTATTGCCGATCTGGTGGGTACCACCTGGGGGCAATTGGTAATGTTGGGCTTAACTATATGTGTGGTAGGAATAATAATTTGTGGCAAGGCCGGCGCCATGAAAGATAAAGATATGGGTGGTTCGGAAACGGACGCATCTGGCAGCGAATTTAAAATCGGCATTGGTTTATTTGTCGCGATTGTTTCCGGTGTATTGAGCGCCTGTTTTAGTTTCGGTATTGAAGCGGGTACCACTTTGGGTATTGTCGCCAATGATGCGTGGAAAGCGGTCAATCCCGGGCAGGGCGAATTTTTATTTCGTAACAATGTAATATTCGTAGTGATTCTCTGGGGTGGCCTTACCACCAATTTAATCTGGTGTATTATTTTAAATATCCGCAATAAAAGCTTTGGTGATTATAACAATAAAAAAACGCCATTATTAAAAAATTATCTCCTCTGCGCTTTGGGTGGCACCATGTGGTTCCTGCAATTTTTCTTTTATGGCATGGGCGAAAGCAAGCTCGGCAACGGCGCAAGTTCCTGGATTTTGCACATGTCATTTATCATACTGGTTGCCAATATGTGGGGGCTTGTTTTAAAAGAGTGGAAGGGGGTCAGAAAAAAAACAACAAGGACAATCACGATCGGTATAGCGACAATTATACTTTCCATCCTGATTGTAGGATTAGGTAATTCAATAAAATAAAAGCGGATTATCAATTAGGAATTAAAAATTAAGAATTAGGAATTAAGAATGAATATTTTTTAAAAATTCGTTAGGAATAAAAATGAAGGGTATTTAATAATATTCTTT
>JAVHOI010000365.1:1816-4650 GCA_036169975.1 Ferruginibacter sp.
TATTTTTTAAAAATTCGTTAGGAATAAAAATGAAGGGTATTTAATAATATTCTTTTTACGCAATAAAAAAAAGTAAGAAATTTAAAAATAAAGCCATGAATAAGAATACAGCCCCAACATTAGCGCAAAGTATTGCTACCCTTGCTTTAGGAGCCGGGAGTTTCAAACACGTAAGTTACCTGTGGGATGAAAATAAAGCGGCTACACTTGCCGGTGATGAAGTCGCCTTATTAATTTATCGCTCCAATTTATTGGGAGCCGATTTAAGGTTAACCAATTATGGAGGTGGTAATACTTCCTGCAAGGCGATGGCCGAAAACCCAATAACGGGTGCGGAAACTGAAGTGATGTGGGTAAAAGGTTCGGGAGGTGATATTGGTACGTTGAAAAAAAGTGGCCTTGCCGCATTATATGTAGATCGTTTGCGCAGCCTGAAAAATGTGTATCGTGGTTTGGAGTATGAAGATGAAATGGTAGAACTATTCAATCATTGCATTTACGACCTGGCGTCCAAAGCGCCCTCCATTGATACACCCTTACATGGATTTCTTCCATTCAAACACATTGATCATTTGCATCCTGATGCAGCCATTGCAATTGCTGCGGCAAAGGACGGTGAAAAAATAACCAAAAAATTATTTGGTGGTACCATTGGCTGGGTAAAATGGCAAAAGCCTGGTTTTGAACTGGGGCTGATGTTGAAACAATGCCTGGATGAAAACCCGGGTATCCGTGGCATAATGCTCGGGTCTCATGGTTTATTTACCTGGGGTGATACCGCTTATGAAAGTTATGTAAACACACTGGAAGTGGTAGAACGCTGTGCCACTTACCTTGAAGAAAATTATGGCAAAAAAGGAGAAGTATTTGGCGGGCAAAAAATCACCTCTTTACCAAAAGAAGAAAGATTAAAAAAGGCTGCACAATTAGCACCTATCTTAAGAGGATTTTGCTCAAATGCAGATGATACTTTGAACTCCCCGCTGGCCAGCGGGGGTAGGGGAGCCGTTGGTCATTTTACCGATGATGACCGTGTGTTGCAATTTATCAATTCAAATGATTTGGGGAGACTGGCGCCGCTGGGCACAAGTTGCCCGGATCATTTTTTAAGAACCAAAATAAGCCCGCTGGTACTGCCTTTGGCGGCTGCTGAAGATTTATTTGATGTGGCAGCTTTGAAAGCAAAGCTGGCCCCTGAATTTGAAGCCTACCGTAAAATGTATGCAGCTTATTATGATGGTTGCAAACATCCGGATAGTCCGGCCATGCGGGATGCGAACCCTGTTGTTTTATTATATCCCGGCGTTGGTATGTTCACCTTCGCGAAGGATAAACAAACAGCAAGGGTTGCGGCGGAATTTTACATCAATGCCATCAACGTAATGAAAGGCGCGGAAGCCATTTCCGTTTACACTTCCTTACCAAGGCAGGAAGCGTTCAATATCGAATACTGGTTGCTGGAAGAAGCCAAACTAAAACGGCAACCAAAACCAAAAGCATTGAGTGGCCGTATCGCACTGGTAACCGGCAGCGCAGGCGGTATTGGAAAAGCAATCGCTAAAAAGTTCGCGGCGGAAGGCGCTTGTGTCATCATCAACGACATTAATGAAGAAAGGCTGCAGGCAGCCACGGAAGAGTTTACAAAGTTGTATGGCAGGGATGCCGCAGCGTCAGTAATACTGGATGTTACCAACCTGGAAACTATCAACAAGGCCATGGAAGGCGCGGCGCTTGCTTTTGGTGGTGTAGATATTATCGTAAACAATGCGGGGATCAGCATTTCGAAAACAATTGCGGAACATTCCATTGCAGATTGGGATAAATTGTACGACATCCTGGTAAAGGGACAGTTCCTTGTTTCGCAAGCTGGCATTGCCGTTATGCGTATGCAGGATATTGGCGGGGATATAATTAATATCGTTTCTAAAAATTCAGTAGTGGCAGGCCCGAATAATGCGGGCTATGGTTCTGCAAAGGCGGCACAGGCGCACCTTACAAGGCTGATGGCTGCCGAAGTGGGTGGCGATCATATCCGTGTAAATACCGTAAACCCGGATGCGGTAATTGCCGATTCAAATATCTGGGCAGGCGGCTGGGCCGAAGGGCGTGCGAAAGCTTATGGTATTACTGTGGCTGAACTTCCGGCTTATTATGCCAAACGTACTTTATTAAATGAAATGATTTTACCTGATGATATTGCCAACGCATGTTTTGCTTTTGTGGGTGGGTTGCTCAACAAATCAACCGGAAATATTTTGAATGTTGATGGTGGTGTGGCAATGGCATTTGTTAGATAAAAAGTTTTTTCTCATAAGCACTGATGTAATCAGAAGGGTTGATGATTTTCTAATCTGTCAACCTGTTTTTTAATTCAAATTAATTATTTGAAATTAAAGAAATGCATTAAAAAAAAATAAAAAGAGAATTCATTCTGTTGCCAATTGGCAATATGAGCGAATAGGCTGTAGGCCAGGCTCTCTCTCCCTTGGAGAGGGCGGGGGGTGAGGTAGCAATGAAAAGTTCTTTGCATTTATAAAAAGTATAAATTATCAAAATTTCAAAATGAGGCCAGCTTCATCAGGGGTCAGGCTCCCTCTCCTTCGGAGAGGGCAGGGGGTGAGGTAGCAATGAAAAGTTCTTTGCATTTATAAAAAGTATAAATTTTCAAAAATTCAAAATGAGGCCAGCTTCATCAGGGGCCAGGCTCTCTCTCCATTGGAGAGGGCGGGGGGTGAGGTAGCAATGAAAAGTTCTTTGCATTTATAAAAAGTATAAATTATCAAAAATTCAAAATGAGGCCAGCTTCATCAGGGGCCAGGCTCTCTCTCCATTGG
>JAVHOI010000365.1:4750-8245 GCA_036169975.1 Ferruginibacter sp.
TCAAAAATTCAAAATGAGGCCAGCTTCATCAGGGGCCAGGCTCTCTCTCCATTGGAGAGGGCGGGGGGTGAGGTAGCAATGAAAAGTTCTTTGCATTTATAAAAAGTATAAATTATCAAAATTTCAAAATGAGGCCAGCTTCATCAGGAACCAGGCTCCCTCTCCCTTGGAGAGGGCGGGGGGTGAGGTAGCATTGTGTTTTTCAATTACCACAAAAAGCGAAATAGTATTCAAACAATTTATAAATACATTCCATGTATGGATAAAGAAAAAAAATCTGCTGTTACATTTTCTCAGGGCCTTAATCAAATGGAACCAAGCATTCACCGGGTAGCATTTAAAATGCAACTGCACAAAGGCCGGGAGGCGGAATATAAAAAACGCCATGATGAACTATGGCCCGATTTGAAACGCTTATTGAAAGCGTCAGGCATTAGTGAGTATTCTATTTTTTTGGATGAAAGTACCAATAGTTTGTTTGGCGTATTAAAAGCCCGCAATTTACAGGCATTGGATAAACTGCCGGAAAGCCCGGTTATGAAAAAATGGTGGGCCTATATGAAAGATATTATGGAATCGAATGAAGACAATTCACCCGTAAGCATTCCATTAACCGAAGTTTTTTATTTACCTTAAATTACATTACGACACTACATAAAAAACACTGACTATGTTATTGAATAAACAATTGATAGAAGAAGGCAACACCGGCAACCTCGCGGCACATAAACGCGGATATGAATTCATCGCTTCAGGTATAAATAATCCGGAAGGTGTGATACAAAAGCTGGTTGCATTTCAGGTGGCTATTCCGAGTTGGGCATTGGGCACCGGGGGCACAAGATTTGGCCGTTTTAACGGTGGCGGTGAGCCGGGAAATTTAGAACAGAAAATTGAAGACATTGGATTATTGCATGCGCTCAACCAGTCAAGTGGTGCTATTTCATTGCACATTCCCTGGGATATACCATCCGATGCGGATGCGATAAAAGCATTGGCTGCCAGTTACGGATTAAAATTCGATGCGGTTAATTCCAACACCTTTCAAAACCAGGAGGGGCAGGCGCTTAGTTATAAATTTGGTTCTTTACAACATACGGATAAAGCCGTGCGCAGGCAGGCCATTGAGCATAATATTGAAGTGATAAAACAAGGCGCCGCATTAGGTTCTAAATCCTTAACCGTATGGCTGGCGGACGGATCGTGTTTCCCGGGACAATTAAATTTCAGGACGGCCTGGCAAAATACCTACGAAAGTTTGCAGGAGATATATGCTGCTTTACCAACTGACTGGAAAGTGTTTTTAGAATACAAGGCTTATGAGCCTAATTTTTATTCTACCACTGTGGGCGATTGGGGACAATCCCTTTTATACACTTCCAAACTGGGCGCTAAGGCATATACACTCGTTGACCTCGGCCATCATTTACCCAATGCGAATATTGAACAGATTGTTTCCTTATTACTGATGGAGAATAAGCTGGCGGGTTTTCATTTTAACGACAGCAAATATGGTGACGATGATTTAACCGTTGGCAGTATTGATCCTTACCAGTTATTTTTAATTTTTAATGAGCTGGTAGAGGGTATGGATGCAAGAGGAATGAATCATGCGACCGGCCTTGCGTGGATGATAGATGCAAGCCATAATGTAAAGGACCCACTGGAAGATTTATTGCAATCCATTGAAGCTATCATGATTGCCTATACGCAGGCACTGATAGTGGATACAATGGCATTGAAAGCGGCACAGGAAATAAATGATGTGGTAAAAGCGCAGGAAATATTGCAGGCCGCTTACAGAACGGACGTGCGCCCGTTGGTGGCGGAAGCCAGGATGAGATCCGGTGGGGCATTGCAACCAATACAATTATTCCGTTCCTTAAAAATAAGGGAACAATTAATTAAAGAAAGGGGCCAGGCCAATGTGGCCACGGGTTTGTAAAGGCAACTATGATTCTTTGGAGAAGTGGAAGAATCTAAACGCGGCTACTTTTAAAATTGAAGACATGTTTGATTATTGAAGAGTAGTTGAATTAAGTTCATGAAAGATTTAAAGTTGATATGGAAGATATAGTGTTTGTCAAAGGAGGTATCGTGCCGCACCTTTTCTTTTGTCGCCGATCCTTATTTTTTGGTAAAGGAGATGGAGGTTGAGGTCAAATGTGGAGCGTTTGGAAAAACTGCAGACCTCATAAAACTTATATAATTCATAAAAAAAAATACCATCCCTTCCACTTTTTTAAGGAAGGAGGTAAGAAAAGCCCACATGGCCATCACCCCCGTTATAGCAATTTTTGATGTTGGTAAAACCAACAAGAAATTATTCCTGTTTGACAGTAACTATAAAATCGTGTATGAAAAAACGGCGAAATTTACCGAAACAGTAGATGAAGAAGGTGATGAATGCGAAAACCTGGAAAGCCTCCGCGGAAGTGTTTTTGATTCTTTAAGAGAGGTCTTTAGGTTAAATGAATTTTGTATAAAGGCCATCAATTTTTCTTCCTATGGGGCAAGTTTTGTCTATATTGATGAAAAGGGCAACCCGCTTACCCCGTTATACAATTATTTAAAAAAATATCCGGAGCATCTCAGCAAACAGTTTTATGAAGCGTATGGTGGCGAACAATCTTTTGCCCATATAACCGCATCACCGGTTTTGGGAAGTTTAAATTCGGGGATGCAGTTGTATCGAATTAAATATGAAAGGCCCGGACTGTTTCGGAAAATAAAATACGCATTGCATTTGCCACAATACCTGAGCTACCTCATCAGCGGAATTCCCTGCGCCGATATTACCAGCATTGGCTGCCACACCAACCTTTGGGATTTTCAGGAAAACCGTTATCATCAGTGGGTTTCACAGGAAGGCATACTTGAAAAACTACCACCCATTTTACCTGGTAACGAAGTATTGCCCGCGGTTTTTGAGGGTAATAATTATTCTGTTGGCGTCGGCCTGCATGACAGTTCCGCCGCATTAATTCCCTACCTCGTCAATTTTCAGGAACCATTTGTTTTGATATCTACCGGTACATGGTGCATCAGTTTAAACCCATTTAACCAAACGCCGCTTACCAATGAAGAATTGGAAAATGACTGCCTCTGTTACATGACGTATGAAGGCAAGCCCGTGAAAGCCTCCAGGTTATTCGCTGGCTACGAACATGAGCAACAGGTAAAAAGGATTGCGGATCATTTTAATCAAAATACCATCCGCTACAGAACCATCAATTATAATGCGGGCATCATTACCCGACTGCAAAGCGAAATGCCGCCCCGGCCAGGCCCGGTTAATTTAAAAGTATCAGCTTTTCCCAAAAGGGAACTTTCCCTTTTCAAAACAGATAAGGAAGCCTATCATCAATTGATTTTGGATATTATTGTTCAACAGGTTTTCTCTACTCAATTGGTATTGAAGGGAACGGCGGCCAAAAGGATTTTTGTGGATGGGGGGTTTAGTAAAAATGCCATTTATATGAATTTGCTGGCCTT
>JAVHOI010000366.1:0-8219 GCA_036169975.1 Ferruginibacter sp.
GAAAATTGAAGTAGCGCATGAATTTTTGCAGGCAGGCGCCTGATACCTGCTAATCAAATACAATACAAAGATTTGATTAGCTTAATTAATTGGCAATACCTAATTTGTAGTATGATGGTAAACCTGATTGTTGTAAATAAAAGCCTTTGTATTGAATGCGGCCATCAGGAGCTCTGTTTAAAAAAAATTGCTGTATTCTTTTTTTCTTCCGCTTATTCGTATCATATCACCATAGCCCGGCCTGAGTGGGTTGCTTTCGATCCTGTCCTTTACATAAATACGGTTCACCAAATGGGAACGCTGTATCCGGTAAAATACCCTACTGGCGAAGGATACCTCTCCTGTGGCTTCCCATTTCTAATCCTGGCTCACTTGTAAACCATCCGGCACAAAAATAAATAAAAACCTTTTTTTCAGTAAATTAATTCACCGTAATACCAGTTACCCATGCCCGATCATTTGCGAAGCCAGTCGTTACCGGATCCGTTACGAATAATACAAGCGGAGGTGTACCCAACTATGAAACGATGTGGATACTACTTTGGCGGTGTCCGATAAAACTGGGCAGGCCGATTGACCTTTTTTGATGCCATTATTCAAAAGTATTTTTGTTAGTTGTATTTGAAAAACGTATCAAAGCCTGCCTTCATTTCTTAAGCAGGTTACGATATGATGTAATTATATTTGGCAAGCAGGAAAGGTTCATTTTTCTGAAAGACTTATTGTCCAATGGTCTCCTTACGGAAAAACAAAAACGTGGAGTGGACAGGTGGGTATATATTGGCAGTGAAAAAAAGTATTAGTATAATCATACTGATCCCTTAGATAGTTTACACTTCCTGTTTTTAACACTCCTTTATTAATAGGATTGGCCGTTTCAAACACATCGTTGGATTCGTTTACTGCTACCTGTGCAAACCCACCGATTGAAAACCAAAAAACAAAAGATAAGGGAAAAATAATTTTTTTTATTGGCAGCGTAATAGTGTTTCAAAATTTAAAGTATAGGTGTAAATATTATTTTTGTAAAGAAAAAAAATGATGGTAATTCAGTGGAATTAGCTATTTCAAATTTGAAATGCCAGGATTTAATTATTTCAAAGGATGGTAAATGAAACCTAAATTACATATAGGATGTATTGTCGGCAATTCTCAATTTGTTGTAGATAGTAAAAAATGATTGTAAGGAAATGATATATTGGATAATTTTAGAAAAAAATGTAAGCTTAATCATGAAGGAAACGGCAAATATTATATGGATGTCTTTTCTCTTTAGCATGGCTTCTTTTTTTTGTATTGGCCAAACCAATAGTATTGACAGTTTAAAAAAGAAAATGTGGGCAGAAGCAGAGCCCGGCAATAAACTTCAGTTATTAATTGATTTGTGCGAACATCATCAAAGCATTAACAAAGATTCGTTGTATCAATATGCCCGGTTAGCAAAAAAACTGGAGCTTAAAAATAATACCCAAAATGAGAAAGGCGCAGTAATGCTGATTCTTATAAACACTTATTTAAGGTTGGGCAATATTGATAGTGCAACGGCGCTGGTTGAAGAAGGTCTCAGCAATAATACCCTAAAAGACCCGGCAACAAGAAGCATGTATTTTAAATTAGCCGCATTAAAAGTAGATTGCCTGGGTGATGCGTCCAATTATAAAGATGCCCTTTCAGAATTATATAAAATCATTTATGAAGCAGAACAATTCAGGGATTCATTGGTATTATCGAAAAACATGAGTACAATTGGAGTTATAAACTATAACCTGGATCATATTGCAGAAGCGTTTAACTGGTACTTTAAAGGGATATCTTATATTAATAGTAATGACTCCCGTTTTTATTCATCGGCCATTGTGCTGTATATTAACCTGGCAGAAACATATCGCTGGGTACAACAAACAGATTCCGCATCGTATTATATCAATAAAGCAATTCCTCTTAGCCAACAAACTGGAAATTTATTTTTTTTAGCGAATTCATTACGGGTAAAAGCGAATATTTACAAAGAAAAAAAAGAATATCCGCTTGCGGAAAAAACAATGCTGGAGTGTATTGAAATCAGGGAGAAAACAGAAGGTAAACTTACCATGTCTAATGAACAACTTGCAATTGCAGGTATTTATTTGCGATCGGGGAATACAGACAAAGCTATTAAGGTATTAAGCGGTGCGCTTTTATTAAATAACGTAAAGGGTAATGAAGCTGACCCAATGAGAATTTCTTATTACCAGACTTTGGCAAAATGCTATCAATTAAAGGGAGACAGCAAAAATTATCAGCAAACCCTGGAAAAAATCATTACTTCTAAAGATGCATTTTATCAGGCTAACTCTGCTCATGCCATTGCAGAACTGCAAACAAAATACGAAGTGCAGAAAAAAGAAAGCACAATCATTAAACAGCAGTTTGATCTTACAAGGCAGTATTATCTTTTTTATGGATTACTCTTATTGCTTTTATTTATTACCACTGTGGCATGGCTGTTATTTAAGGAAGATAAGAAAAGGCAACAATTAAAAATGCGGCAAATACAGGAAGAAGAGAAACGCCTTTCAATTAAAGCAGTAACGGAGGCAGAAGAGGCAGAAAGAAAAAGAATTGCCGCCGACCTTCATGATAGTCTTGGCGCTTATGCCGCTTCCATTGCTTCCAATATTGACCATCTCCATATTTCCGAAACAAATAAAGGAAATCGAATTGCCCTGCAGCAATTAAGGAGTAATTCCCAGTCTATCATTTCACAATTGAGCAATACTATCTGGGCATTGAAAAAAGAAGTTTTTTCTTTAACTGCCATCAGCGACCGGATAAAAATCGTGATACAAAGATTGCAAAACAATTATCCGGAAGTAACTTTTGATGTTTGTGAAAATATAGAAACCGACTACCTGTTATCTCCGACCCATGCATTCGATCTTTTCCAAATTATGCAGGAATCCATAAATAATGCCTTACGCCACAGTGAAGGCAGCCACATAAATATTTTAATTGAAGCCGGGCAACAGTGGAAAATCATTATAGAAGATAATGGTAAAGGGATAAACAGCCAAAGATTAAAAGCCGAAGGAGGGAATGGGCTAACAAATATGAGAAACCGGGCGCAGCATGCAGGATGGGGAATTTTATGGCAACAAAATACTCCCTGTGGAACTTCAGTAATAATTTCTTCTACTACAAATTAATTATTGTTCAGTACGTTTTAAAAATGAATATTTATATTTTTAATTATGAAATTTACAGTGGCACTTACTGAAGATAATGTAATCAATAAAAATACATTTCTTCAAAAGATTAATCAGTTGGCAGGGTACCAGGTATTGTTTACGGCAACAAGCGGTAATGCATGCCTTCAAGAACTGAAAGGGCTACCTGATTCAAAATTGCCTCAGGTGATTTTTATGGATCTGGAAATGCCCGGGATGTCAGGTATTGAAACAATCGCCATCGCCAAATCATCCTACCCACAAATTCATTTTATCGTACTAACCATTTTTGATGATGATGATAAAATTTTTGATGCGATAAGGGCGGGCGCATCGGGCTATTTACTCAAGCATGAGTCGGCCGAAGTGCTGCACGAGGCGGTTGTAAATGTGGTAGAATATGGCGGCGCCCCCATGAGCCCGGCTATTGCCCGAAAAGCTTTGCAGTTATTGAGTCATTCCACAAAAGAAGAAGCCGCGGCGCCGGGAGACGCTTTCCCGTCATTTATTACCGGACGGGAAAAAGAAATTTTACAATATACCGTAAAAGGATGGGATGCCAAACGAATTGCAGCCACATTAAACATAAGTACACTTACCGTTAGAAAACATATAGCCAATATTTATCAAAAACTAAAGGTGCAGAGCAAAGCTCAGATTTTTCAAATGGCGCATAAAAATAAATGGTTCGGCGATCTTGATGACAGTCGTTATTAATTGAATTTTTCTGTGTTAAACCAGAGAAATTAAAGCAGGTAAATACAAATTACTCATCATCAGCCAAGGTGATGTCTCAGTAATGTTGTCGGCACTTATCAAAATGAAGGAAGGCTGTTATTGAAAAATTATATAAGTTAGCCAGCTCATTAAATAAGCCAGGCTGGTCATATAGGCCAGTTGAATAGCGGGCCATTTCCAGCTTCGGGTTTCCCGCTTTACCACAGCCAGTGTGCTCATGCACTGCATTGCCAGCACATAAAAAACCAATAAAGACATGCCGGTTGCCAGGTCATACACTTTGCTTCCATCGGCCCTTACAGCAGCGGCCATTTTTTGCCGGAGGGTGCTGTTGTTTTCATCGGCATCTTCACCCACACTATACAAAGTAGCCATTGTACCCACAAAAACTTCCCTTGCCGCGAACGAAGTAATCAGTGCGATGCCTATTCTCCAGTCGTAGCCCAAAGGCCGTATTACCGGCTCTATCACTTTACCCAATGTACCTGCGAATGAGTTTTGCAGCAATTCGGTTTTGCGTTGTTTATTCAGTTCTTTTTGCTGCCCCGGATTGTTTTTCAGGAGTTGTTCATATTTGGTGGTAACCGCCATCATTTTTTTGGGTGGCCCATACGAACTTAAGACCCACAACAAAAGACTGATCACCATTATTATCTTACCGGCCTGGAATACGAATATTTTCGCTTTTTCAACCATCGTAGTTAAAGCGTTTTTCCATCTTGGGCTACGATAAACCGGTAGTTCCAAAATAAAAAAACTCCTCTCCTTAATTTTAATAAACCACCGCATCACAAATGCTACTACCAGGGCCATTACCGTTCCCATCAGGTATAGCCCCATCATTACCAAACCCTGTATGCTTAAAAAACCAAAATACAATTTAGATGGTATGACCAATCCGATCAAAATTGTATATACCGGCAGCCTTGCGCTGCAACTCATTAACGGGGTAACCATAATGGTTAGCAAACGCTCTTTCCTGTTTTCGATATTCCTGGCGCTCATTATGGCGGGTACGGCACAGGCAAAACCACTGATCATCGGCATTACGCTTTTGCCATTTAAACCAACTTTTCGCATCAGCTTATCCGTAAGAAAACTTATTCTTGCCATATAGCCCGTATCTTCCAGCAAGGTTATTAAACCGAATAAGATCATTATCTGGGGTATAAAAACCATTATGCCGCTCAGGCCTGCCACTACTCCGTTTATTAATAAATCGCTCCACCATACAGCGGGTAATATACTGCCAAGCCATCCGCCCAGTTTGCCAAAGCCCCATTCAATGGCATCCATGGGGTAATGCGCTATCCAGAATACGCTTTGAAATAATAAAAATAAAACAACCAGTAAAATCAGGTAACCCCATTTTCTATCCAGTAATATGTTATCCAGCCTTTCTGTAAAAAGTGTTTTTTGCAATGGATCGGCTTCTACCACCGTTTGCTGCATAATATGCCTGATACGGCCATACCGCTGCATGATCTCTTCCGCCTGCGTTTTAGTAGGATTGAACTTGTTCGCAGTTTCAATGGCTTCAATGCTTTCCTGCAGGGAACCCGTTAATTTAAAATGTTCATGGTTGATGAGGTAATGCAGGGCGGTATAATCGCTTATGCCAGGCAGTAATTTCCCGACTGCTTCTATTGATTTTTCCGCCAGGGAAAGGCTATCTATGAATTTTCTTGGCGCCGATAAATTGGCTATAAAAGTTTTTTCAATAATTTTTTTTAGTTGGGGCAGGCCTTTGTTTTTCCTGGGATTAATAATTACTACCGGTACACCAAGTTCCCTTTCCAATCCGCTGATATCAATCTCCGTACCTTTTTGTTTTGCCAGGTCAATCATGGATAAAGCTACTACCACCGGAATTTTCAGGTCAATGATCTGTGAGCAAAACAATAGATTCCTTTTCAGGTTACTGGCATCCGCTACAATCAGCACCATGTCCGGCTTGATATCTTCATCCTGCCGCAACAATACTTTATAGGCTACCCATTCATCCCCACGTTTGGGATAAAGGCTGTAAGTGCCCGGCAAATCAATAAGAGTGGCGGTAAGTTTTTCACCAATGCCGCAATGCCCTGTTTTTTTATCAACAGTTACGCCTGGAAAATTTCCCACCTTTTGGTTTAACCCCGTTAATGCATTGAATAGTGAGGTTTTCCCGCTATTGGGGTTACCCACTAATGCTATGTTTATGTTTTTTATCAAAATAAAATGTAGTAAGCCCCACCGGAGATTGATTCAATCCGGTAGCGGGTTGCAAAAATAACCCCAATCAATGGTTTATAGTTACGAAATTAGAAACATGGTAAATAAGGTGTAAGAAGGAGGAAGAAAGGTGGAAGGTGGCAGGCGTAAGGCGTAAGGCGGAGGGAGGAGGGTGGAAGGTGAATGGTTATGTAAGACGAAAAATAAAAAATGCGAAATTTTGCTACCTACCCTACGCTCCAAACCTTATGCCTTACGCCTTACGCCTGCCACCTTACACCTTTTTAATAATTTTTAAATTTAGTTTACAATAGTAGCATTAGGCTGGATTATCTTTACAACATCAATAAATAAAACTTTATGAAACCTATTTTTTGGTTACTGTTATTTTTCTTTCATTTTGCTCCTGCTCAAAAATTAAAAAAAGCCGATAAACTGATCCTATCTGATCTGCAGATGCATATCGCCTATTTGTCGGACGATAAACTGGAAGGCAGAAGAACCGGTACCAATGGTGAAAAACTGGCGTATCAATACATCAGCCATGAATTTGAAAAAGCCGGACTGGCGGCTAAAGGCGAAAAAGAAACCTACCTACAGGCGTTTGAAATAAATGATGGTAAGGAAGTAAGCCCCTTATCACATTTAATCATCAACGGAAACGATTTAAAAATCAACCAGGAATATTTCCCTCTTACATTTAGCCCCAACACATCATTGGAAGCAACCGCCTCAATCGCCTTACAGGAAAATTCAAATCCCTGGTTTTACGATATTAAGGAATTAATGGAAGCCAATAAAAATAACCCGCATTTTGATTTAACGGAAGAAATTAAATCCAAAGCAACCGATGCGGCAAAAAAAGGAGCCAATGCGTTTATTATTTTCAATACATCCGCTTTAAATGATGAGCTTAAGTTTGAGCCAAAATCAAAATCCGGTATGCTTGCTATTCCGGTTTTATATATTTCTTCATCAGCTAAAGAAAAGTACCTGAAGGATGAAACCGCTACGCTGGATATAAAATTAAAAATAGCTATTGCCGACAAAAAAAGATACGGTCATAATGTAATCGGGTATATCAATAACAATGCCGCCACCACCATTATCATTGGCGCTCATTACGATCATTTGGGTTATGGGGAAGATCATAATTCTTTGTACACCGGCGCTACACCCGAAATTCACAATGGCGCTGATGATAATGCAAGTGGGACGGGCGCACTTATTGAATTGGGCAAAATGCTGAAAGCGTATAAAATTAAAAAAAACAATTACCTGCTGATCGCTTTTTCGGGTGAGGAGTTGGGCTTGTTTGGTTCAAAGTATTTTACGGAACACCCAACGGTTGATCTCGCCAAAATAAACTACATGATCAATATGGATATGATTGGCAGGCTCCGTGACAGTACGCATGGATTGAGCATTGGCGGCTATGGTACCTCGCCGGAATGGGGTGAACTTTTTTTAAAAAAAGATAAATATTTTAACCTGAGTTTTGACAGCAGCGGCACGGGGCCAAGCGACCACACTTCTTTTTACAGGAAAGATATTCCGGTATTGTTCTTTTTTACCGGTACACACAGCGATTACCATAAACCAACCGATGATGCGGATAAGGTTAATTATTCAGGTGAACTAAAGGTGGTAAAATTTATTTATTCGGTGATTGAAAAGACGAATAAAAATGATAAACTTGTTTTTACAAAAACAAGAGAAACGCAAATGAGTGCAGGGCGAAGTTTTAAAGTTACGCTCGGGATAATGCCGGACTATACTTACAGTGGCCAGGGTGTAAGGGCTGATGGGGTAACAGCGGGAAGGCCGGCGCAAAAAGCAGGTATTATTGCCGGGGACATAATTACACAATTAGGGGATTATAAATTTACCGACATGCAAACTTATATGGAGACGTTAAATAAGTTTAAAAAAGGTGATGCCACAAAAGTAAAAGTGAAAAGAGGAAATGAGGAGATGATATTTGAAGTGATATTTTAGCCTCCTGAAAAACACAAAGCAGAACCGGGATTTACAAAATAAAGTCTCCATTTTGAATTAACT
>JAVHOI010000367.1:0-8217 GCA_036169975.1 Ferruginibacter sp.
CGAAGGTAAGAGCCATCCTCCAAAAAACGGGTTGAGGGACGTGCATTCCTATTGGGATCAGATGAAATAGCACGTGGAATATTCGTATTGGTATTGGTAGGTGTCCATGCATTTAACACCTGAGTGCCAGCATTAAAAAAACGAACCATCCCTTCTGTAATTACACGGGTAGCATTGTAGATTTTGTTACCGGATACGCCCTGGAAAAACACGGAAAAATCAAAATTCTTATAGTTAGCCCCAAGGTTTAAAGCATAGGTTACCTTTGGAATAAAGCTACCTAAAAACTGCCGGTCATTGTTATCAATCACACCGTCATTATTGGTGTCTTTAAACATAAGGTCGCCAGGAGCAGTTGCGGCAGTTTGCGTAGCATGCTTGGTAACATCTGCGGCATTCTGAAAAATACCCTCCACCTGCCAGCCATAGAAAGCCTGAATAGGCTGACCTACTGCTGTATTGGTAATATTATCAGCACCAAAATCCTGATCTCCACCTGCCTCAATATTCGAAACACCTTCTGCCAACCTTGTTACCTGGTTAGTCACAAAACTTACGTTCGCACTGGCATTCCATTTAAATTCACCTTCCCGGTCGTTGTAGCCTAATTGTGCTTCAAATCCACTGTTTTCCATAGAGCCTACGTTTTGGGCTACTGTACTGGTAATATAACCAAATGAAGGAGGCAGTGGTACGTTTAAAATTAAATTATCCGTTTTGCGCTGATAATACTCAGCCGATAAAGTGAACTTGTTATTCAAAAATCCCAGGTCTAATCCAAAATTTAACTGTTTGGTTGTTTCCCATTCCAAATCCTGGTTGCCTAAGCGCTGAATAGAAGAAGCGTTGCCTCCGCTATTTACATTACCGTATGGATATGTTGCACTGTTCGCATTTACACTTACCTGCCAGGGCGTATTGCCTAACACCGTACCATTTAAACCGGTTATACCATAACCTGCTCTTAATTTAAGTTCCGAAATTTTCGTGCTGCCTTTCATAAAATCTTCCTGGTCAATTCTCCAGCCTACAGAACCGGAAGGAAAAGTAGCCCATTTTTTTCCGGGCGCCCATACTGAAAGACCATCCCGGCGAATGGCGCCACTTAACAAATATTTACCCTTATAATCATAATTTACACGACCTACATAAGATATCAACATATTCTCACCTATAAGTGTTTGAACACCTACATTGGAGGCATTGTTTAATGTTTTAAGTTCATTAGAAGCCTGGTTGCCGTTGGCATTTTCCTGCCTGGTCTTTTGGCCCTGCGTTTCATAAACAGCAATCGCATTAATATGATGACTACCAAAAGTTTTGTCGAAGGTAGCCTGTTCAGTAAATAATAAAACAGTAGAAACACTGCGATTATTCGTAATAGTTGCCTGTGTTGCACTTGACCCCGCAACGGTTCCATTGTCATTGAAAATTGGTGCAAAGCGATAGTCTAATGTATTGGCATAGTCTATTCCAAAAGTAGAACGGAATTTCAGCCATTTAGTAAAATTCACATCAAGATAGGCAGTACCTAAAACCTTTGCGGTTGTTCTGGTACCGGTGTTTTTTAAGGTTGCATCTTCTACAGGATTGGTAGGATCTCCACCATCTAAAACAGAGTTTACGCCTCTAAACCCTCCATTTGAAGTTGGGTCATACACGGGTATATGGGGCATTATCCTGATAACGTTCACCAGGTTAGTTCTTGAGCCAGTTTCGTTATTATCATAGGCCTGTTCTCCGGAAGCAGCATATAAATTCTCTCCGAAAGTGAAAACCCTGCTAACAATATGGTCTGAGTTAAGCCGGAAGTTATAACGGGTATAACCAACAGTTGGGGCGATCCCTTTTTGATCCGTATAACCGGCAGATGCATAAAAACGGGATATGGCATTTCCACCACTCAAGCCTATGTTAGTCTGCGTCATAGTCCCCTTTTGAAAATATTCATCCTGCCAATCGGTATTGGTCTGACCATAGGTTTGTGAAGCGCCGGCATATATCGGTTGATTGATATCCGGTGGCAAAAGACGCTGTACCTGGGTACCCCTGTATGCAAGCGCATATTGTTTGAATTGTTCTGTGTTTAATAAGGAAAGCCGCTCAGTTACTACCTGCGAACCTACGTATGAATCAAGACTGATGTGCATTTTTCCATCTCTTCTTCCTTTTTTGGTGGTAACCATGATTACACCATTGGTTGCTCTTGATCCATAAATTGCAGCAGCCGAAGCATCTTTTAATACATCCACAGATTCGATATCCCTTACATCAATAGTTGCCAGGTTTCCGGTAGGAAAACCATCTACAATGTACAAGGGGTCGGAAGCAAAGCTTATAGAGCTGATACCCCTGATACGAACAATGGGATCAGCACCCGGGCTTCCATTATTGGTAACAGTAAGTCCGGCAACACGGCCTTGTAAGGCCTGGGAAATACTCAGAATAGGCACCTCATTCAGGGTTTTACTGTTCACACTGGAAACAGCACCTGTGATTAAAGTTCGCTTTTGCGTACCATAACCTACAACAACTACCTCATCCAAAGCTTTATTGGATAATTGAAGAACCACCTGAAGGGAGGATTTACCTTCGATACTTACTTCTTTGGTAATCATACCAACAAATGAAAAAATCAGCATTTTTGCGTTGTCCTCTACGTCAATGGAAAACAAACCATTGGCACCGGTGGTGGTTGCTTTAGAAGATCCCTTTACCTGCACTGATACTCCACCGAGAGGCTCACCTTTTTCGTTGGTTATAGTACCAGAAACAGTACGTACTACTGCGACCTCCATCTCCTTTAAAGGATAGGCTGACTTCTTCGAAATAATAAAAATACCGGATTCTTCAACAAACCGATATTTAAGTTTTGTGGGGGATAGTACGTCATTCAGTACCTGGGATACCGATGTTTCTTTTACATTGACCGTAACGATCCGGCCATTTGGTATAATATCGTTGCTAAAGGTAAACCGATATTTAGTTTCCTTTTCGATCGCTTTAAAGAATTTTGTAAGCTTTACACCGTTAAGTGAGAGGTTTACTTTTACATCCTGTGAAAACCCGCCTGCATTGACCGTCATTAGGCAGACGAGGAGAAAAACGGCAGTTAATTTCATAATTTTAAGTAGCTTCGTTAGCGATGGGTTGGTAAAACTCCACCGATAAACATGATTTTTTTTCATACCTTTATTTTGGTTTTAAATTAAAAAATAGAAACAGCGTTTTTTAGCGAGAACAGCCTGTTTCAAAATTTTGACTACCAGGGGGAATGTTTCAGCATTCTCCCTGTGTTTTTATTTGAATAAATTCACTTTTAAAGTTTCGCCATGTTCTATTTCATAATTGAAATTCATGGATTCTTTTAGGAAGTCAAGTACCGTGCTCAATTCCTCTTTTTCATATGGGCCACCTGTGTACCGGTATTTCCGAATTTCATCATCCTTAATCGTTATTTTAACTCCATACCATCTTTCCAGTAAAGGGGTGATATCATTCAGTGGCTCATCTTCAAATAATAATTTGTTTTCTTTCCAGGCTATTTCCTTTATAACACCGTCATCCCTGGTATTAAGTTTTTTTAACAGGCTGTCAATTGAATTGGAATGATCTCCTGAACTCACGAGGGCTATATTACTATTACTCTCCTTTTCAATGGACTGCTCCCATTGTACTTTCTGGTTTGGATGAAGTAACATTTTACGGTTATTGGCTTCTTTCAGGGTAACTTCCACCGTTCCTCTCAATAAAGATGTTTCCGTCATTCTTTCCCCGGGATAGGCCTTCACATTAAAAGCAGTACCCAATGCTTTAACATCCATGGCAGGCGTATGCACAATAAATGGCAAATCCTTGTTATGCTTTACATCAAAGAAAGCTTCCCCTTCCAAATAAATATCCCTTGTGGAAACGCCAAAACTTTCGGTAATTTCTATTTTACTTCCTCCATTCAGGGTAACAACAGAACCATCCGGCAATTGAAAATTCTTTTTTTCACCATAAGCCGCCACAAATGATTTCAGGTTCTCCTTATTACCGCCGTTATTATATTTAATCACAGAGATTAAACCAATAGCCAGCACTACAGTAACAGCTACAGAAATTTTTAATAAAAAGAAAATATTGCCTGATTTTTTTGCTTTAAATTGCTCCATCTGCACTACAGGAGATTCAACCTTGTTTAGCCTTTTGCCAAATTGGATTAGCTGTTCATCCATATCTGCCATTGCCAAAGCATTGAATAAATTGATAAATTCCGCTTTCGCATTTTGGATCAACAATTGCCGGATCGGATTATCTCTACTATAGGCCTCCCAAAATGCCACATCTTCAGGCGAAGATTCTTTGCAATAATTAATAAAAGATTCATCAGATAACAAATCCTCCATACCCATTTTATCAGACCTCATATGACCGTTTTAATAATACCCTTTCAAAACAGAGTATTCAATTAATGTTTTTTACCCGTTTTTGAAAAAAAATAAATTCCGAAAAAAATGGATGCTGGAATTGTAATAAGGAAGGAAGAATTTAAAAGGAAATTACAGGTTACCTGTAATAATTAATTAAGAAAGTAGCTATAAAGGCGACTACTATGGACAGCACAGCAATGTAGGAATACTGTTTTTTTCCCATTTCTAATTTAAGTTTCTGTAATGCTTCATGTATCTTATTATAAACAGTGCGGTGAGCTAAGCCAGTTTTTTGTACAATTTCTTCATAAGTAAGCCCCTCATAAAACTTTAAAACTAAAAGCTCCTTTTGACGGTTAGGAAGCGCTTTAATATGGTTCATTAAAAGCCTGGATAAATGATATTGCTGATCCTTTTTTATAAGGTTTTCCTCAGGGGTGGGTTGCGGGTCTTTCACATAATTGTTCCATACCACTTCCAAATTGCCCGTACTTGCTGATTTTTTCCAATCATAATTAAGCCTGCGTAAAAAGGAGGTAATAAGATAACTTTTAACATTTTTTGCCTCTTTTATAGTTTCCCTCTTCTCCCATAAATATAAAAACTGTTGTTGTATGGTATCTTTCACCAATCCCGCATCTTTTATCTCCTTTAATCCAATAAATAAAAGGCTATGGTAATATTTTTTATACAAGGCCAAAAACAATTCCTTGTCTCCTTGCATCAATCCTTTCCACAATTCTTCATCGTTATTCATAAGCAAATCTTTATCTAAAACAAAGTAAATGTACAGTTTTAAAAAAAAAAAAAAATGAAATTTTTCTATTCATCCTTAAAAAAAATAAAATGATTTCGAAAATTGTATTCGTGTAATAAAGCCGCAATGATATTAAAATTCAGTGGAATGTTTTTATGCCTCAATTTATTTATGCCTGCCTGAATGAGCCAACCGGGCAATCGAAGCGCAAAAAAAATCCAGGCAGTTTGGTTATTCATCTTTTATAAATTCCCCCTCGCATCCTGTTCCCTCTCCAGCGCTTCAAACAACGCTTTAAAATTTCCTTTGCCAAAGCTCTTAGCCCCCTTGCGCTGAATGATCTCAAAAAAAAGGGTGGGCCTGTCTTCCAGAGGCTTGCTAAAAATTTGCAACAAATATCCTTCCTCATCCCGGTCAATCAGTATCCCCAATTTACTTAATGGTTCCAGCTCCTCATCAATTTTACCAACCCTGCTCAACACATCTTTATAATAACTATCGGGTATTCTTAAAAATTCGATCCCACGCTTCTGAAGTTCGGTTACCGTCTTTACAATATCGGCGGTCGCAATAGCTACATGCTGTACCCCTTCCCCGTTATAATAATCAAGGTATTCCTCTACCTGGCTTTTCCTTTTACCTGCGGCGGGTTCATTAATCGGAAATTTTACAAAGCCATTTCCATTACTCATCACCTTACTCATCAATGCGGAATATTCCGTAGAGATATCGGTATCATCAAAGGTCAGGATATTGCGGAAGCCCATCACGGATTCATAAAATTTAACCCAGGGATCCATCTGGTTCCAGCCTACATTCCCTACGCAATGATCCACGTATAGCAGCCCCGTTTCGGTAGGGTTATAACCGGATTTCCACGCTGCAAAACCGGGCATAAAAATTCCGTTATAGTTTTTTCTTTCAATAAATAAATGTACCGTATCACCATAAGTATGGATGCCGCTGATTACCACTTCCCCCGAATCATCTTTAAGCGAGGTAGGCTCCATATAGCTTTTGCCACCACGCCGGGTAGTTTCATTCCAGGCGGCGGTAGCATCGTCCACCTGCAATGCCAGCACCTTTACCCCATCCCCGTGTTTTTGAATATGCTCCGCAATTTCGTCGCCCCGTTTTAAAGGAGTAGTTAAAACAAAAGTCAGTTTGTTTTGCCGGATTACGTAGCTCGCCTTATCCTTCATTCCCGTTTCGGGGCCGGAGTAGGCAAGCGATTGAAAACCAAAAGCGGTTTTATAAAAATGTGCCGCCTGTTTGGCGTTGCCAACATAAAATTCTACATAATCAGTTCCCTGTAGTGGAAGAAAATCCTTTTCATCCTTTGTGGTATTACTGTCATTTTTTAATTTGGGATACATATAAATGGATTTATCGAAGTAAAAAATCTGGTGTACAAAAATTTTAGCGCATCGAATCCATAGCAAGCGCAAGTATCAGTAAAATGTAGCTGGCGCGCTTGTCAGAAAATATTTCATGTGGATAATCGGGGAGCATATCTTGTAACAAAGATAAATAGTCCTGAGCGAAGTCGAAGGGCATTTTTGCCAATCCTGAGCCGAGTCGAAGGATGGGTGAGTTTAAAAGTGGTAATAAAGAATTATTTTGCGCCATGCTTTATAACACACGACAGGAAGCCTATTATTTATATATAATTTTATGTAATGATGGTAGCTTTTATACAGGCCTTACCGATGACCTGATAAGAAGATTTGAAGAGCATGTAAATGGCATTTATGAAACATGTTACACTTTTAAAAGAAGGCCTCTTGTATTAAAATACTATGAAACAATTCCATTTTTAAAAGAGGCTACAGAAAGGGAAGTGCAAATTAAAGGTTGGTCTAAGGCAAAGAAAGAAGCATTAATACAGGGCAATTTTCATAAGCTTCAGCTACTTTCGCAATGCAATAATTTATCACATCATAAATACTTTAATTTGGAAAAAGGTCTCGACTCCGCTCTACCAATAAATAATCCTTCCCCCCTTCGACTTCGCTCAGGGCAGCCAAAAGCAGGCATACTTGGCGGCGGGCAGCTTGGCAGAATGTTGTTGCAAGCCGCGGCTAATTACCCCGTGGAAACTTTTGTTATGGAGAATGATGAGGATTGCCCGGCCGCACATCTGTGCCATCATTTTACCAAAGGCGATATCACCAATTTTGATGACGTTTATAATTTTGGTAAAGGGCTGGATGCACTTACCATCGAAATAGAAAGTGTAAATGAAGATGCGCTTGAGAAGTTGGAAAATGAAGGGGTAAGAATCTATCCCAATCCGGCTGCTTTAAAAATCATAAAAAATAAAATTTTACAAAAGCGGTTTTACAAAGACCACGAAATCCCCACCAGTGATTTTATCATCACTCAAAATTTATCAGAATTAAAACAGCAGGTAAATTTTTTACCCGCCGTACATAAATTAGGCATGGGTGGCTACGATGGAAGAGGGGTGCAAATACTTAAAGCCAGGGAAGATATTGAAAAAGGATTTGATACCCCATCCATATTGGAAAAAATGGTGGACATCCAAAAAGAAATCGCGGTGATGGTGGCGGTAAATGATAAAAGAGAAACGGTTGTGTATCCCGCCGTGGACATGCTTTTTGATCAAAGGCTGAATTTATTGGAATACCAGGTAAGCCCTGCCAGCCTGCCCGAAAAGGTTTCGTGGAAGGTAGAAGCCATTGCCATGAAAGTGGTAAAAGATTTGAATAGCGCAGGCATTTTCGCCGTGGAACTTTTTGTGGATATCAATGATAATGTATTTGTGAATGAAACAGCACCAAGGGTACACAATAGCGGCCATCATACTATTGAGGCCAACTATTCTTCCCAGTTTGATATGCTGTGGAGAATAATGCTGGGCTTTCCGTTGGGAAGCACGGAACATATATTACCCGCTGCCATGGTGAATTTGGTGGGTGCGGAAGGATTTGCCGGCCCCGCTTACTATGAAGGGTTAAAGGAAATTTTACAGATAGAAAATGTTTTTGTACATATTTATGGTAAAAAAGAAACGAGGCCAGG
>JAVHOI010000368.1:0-1063 GCA_036169975.1 Ferruginibacter sp.
GAAAAGTTAAGTCATCAATTGTTTAACCCAATTGATTCACCGGTGATTTTTATTGATTAACGTTCAAAAGCCCAGATCAAAAATCCGGGTAATGCCTTTCTCCACGAAGCATACTCATGCTTGCCATCGGCTGATCCTATATAAACAATATCGGATGGGGGGCAGATATTTTTGTTTTTTATTATTTCAATTAAATCTTTAGTGTCATCCACCACATCTGTTATACCATCTTTATCCCTGTCGCCATTTTCCTCCGCGCTACCGGCATAAAACCAGTATTTTAATTTTGGCCTTTTCCTTGATGATCGTATTTTATGGAGCATAATGCGGTTATTCTCATCCGTATAATCTATCGCTGAAGCACCTTTATCCCTCCACCAAAACGAACCGGAAAATACACCCACCTTATCAATTTTATCCGCATTATCCCAGGCAATATCAAAAGCGGATAAACCACCTTGTGAGCATCCGGCCATACCCACAGTTTTGAATTTCCTGACACCTGCTTTCTTTTTTACAAAGTCATACAATTCATTGTCAATAAAGGAAGCGTACTTGTCGGCCCTGCTTCCGTTTTGCTGATAATCCGGAAATCCGCTAACTCCATATTCCTGCATCCGGTCACCGGTATGTATCGCTACGATTATTAATGGTTGAATTAATTTTTTTCCAAACAAACTATCCACTATTTCTTTTACACCAAATTGACCGGCATCCTGCCCATCATTCAGCAGCAATAAATTCATACTGCCTTTATCATCCGGCATTGGAGTGCTGATAATGGTTAATTTAATATGCTCCTGTAGGTGACGGCTGTATATTTCATCTTCCCGTTGTTTGATTTTACTTTTACAACCATATACAAAAATGCCTGCCAATAAAGCGAACAAAAAAAGTTTAAAATAGTGCTTCATAAAAATTAATTTACAAAACGAATATATATTATTTGGCAACAAAAGTGTAAACCATTACTTTTGCACCGCGAAGTAGAGCAGCGGTAGCTCGTCGGGCTCATAACCCGAAGGTCAGAGGTTCGATCCCTCTCTTCGCAACAAAATGGCTC
>JAVHOI010000368.1:1163-8210 GCA_036169975.1 Ferruginibacter sp.
CAGAGGTTCGATCCCTCTCTTCGCAACAAAATGGCTCTTTTCCAGAGTCTTTTTTTATTCAAAGTTTATGCAATTCGCAGAAACTTTATTAGATCTTTACTTAACAAAGCGTAGCACTGATGGCTCATATCCGCCGAATGGCGGACAGAGGTTCGGTTCTTCTCTTGGCAACTAATTTATGAGGCTCGTATGAGCCTTTTTTATTCTTAGCAGGTTTCCGCTAATGAATTTGATTACCTCCTCCATTCTATCAACTTGTATGCGGTTGTCAAAGTCAAATCTCAAACCGCTTTATACAATTACATTCATGAAATCAGGTTTTGTTAACATATTTGGAAAGCCTAATGCAGGCAAAAGCACCCTGCTCAATACCCTGATGGGTGAAAAGCTGGCAATCGTATCTCACAAAGTACAAACTACCCGGCATCGTATTAAAGCTATTCTTACTAATCCGGAATATCAAATTGTTTTTTCTGATACACCGGGGATTATTGAACCCAAATACAAACTGCACGAAAAAATGATGCAGGCGGTAAAGGGTAGCCTCGAAGATGCGGATGTAGCTCTTTTAATAACCGATGCAAGGGAAAACCCTGAGGAGAGCAATGCTATTTTTACTTTTCTGCATTTAAAAGCGCCGGCTCTTGTTGTATTAAATAAGGTGGATGCGGTTAGCGAAGAAGATATAAAAAAGGCGACAATTTTTTTTAAAGCCCAATCTTATTGCAAAGAGGTGATTGTAATTTCGGCACTTAAGAAAAAAGGAATTGATCAGTTATTGGTGGCTATCCTTAACCTGTTACCTGAAGGCCCGGCCTTTTATGAAGGAGATGACATTAGCGACCTGCCAACCAAATTTTTTGTAGGTGAACTGATAAGGGAGAAAATATTTTTATTGTATGGTGAAGAAATCCCTTATCATGCAACTGTATTGGTACAGGAATTTAAAGAAAAAACAACCCTGATAAAAATCGGCGCCGATATCATCGTACAGCGGGAAACGCAGAAGGGTATTATTCTGGGAGAAGGTGGTAAAATGATAAAACAATTGGGTACACTTGCAAGAAAAGATATTGAAGGGTTTTTAGACAGTAAAGTCTTTTTGGAATTATATGTAAAAGTAAGACCCAGGTGGAGAGACAATGAAATGCAGTTGAAGGAATACGGATACTAATGGATAATTGATAATTTTTTAAATTATTATTTTCTATGGGAAAATACTTTTTCTTGAATCAAATCATTTTCAATTAAAAAATTATCAATTTTCAATTCACCAATTATTAATTAAAAATGAGTTTTACAGTAGCAATAGTAGGCAGGCCAAATGTGGGCAAAAGCACTTTCTTTAACCGGATGTTAGAGCAAAGAAAAGCCATAGTGGATAACATTAGCGGGGTTACCCGTGACCGCCAGTATGGGGTTGCGGAATGGAATGGCAAATCTTTTAACGTAGTGGATACTGGTGGATTTGTGCCAAAAAGTGAAGATATTTTTGAAAGGGAAATCCGCAAACAGGTGTTGATTGCCCTGGAAGAAGCTGATGCGATTATTTTTATGGTTGATGTGGCAACCGGCATTACAGACCTTGATGAATCAATGACACAGCTTTTGCGCAGAACCTCCAAGCCGGTATTTTTAGTGGTAAATAAAGTGGATAACCACGACAGGTTGCTGGAAGCCTCCGAATTTTACAGCCTTGGATTTGAAAAAATTCATTTTCTATCTTCCATCAGCGGTACGGGAACTGGTGATTTGTTGGATGATATTACCGAATTAATCATTGAGAAGAAAGAGGATACAGAAGAAAAACAATTACCAAAGTTTGCCATCATAGGCCAGCCAAATGTAGGCAAATCTTCGCTGCTAAATGCATTAACCGGGCAGGAGCGTACAATTGTAAGTGATATTGCCGGTACTACAAGAGATACGATCCATACCCATTACAATCTTTTCAATAAAGAATTTATACTGATAGATACTGCCGGTATAAGGCGAAAGGCAAAGGTTAATGAAGACCTTGAATTTTACTCCGTTATCAGGGCGATAAAAGCGGTGGATGAAGCAGATGTTTGTATGCTGTTATTGGATGCGGAAAAAGGGATCGCTGCGCAGGATCTTTCTATTTTTGCCATGGCAGTAAAGAAGGGAAAGGGAATTGTGGTGTTGGTTAATAAATGGGATGTTATGCCAAAAGAAACCAATACCGCCCGGGATTATGAAGCGGATTTAAAAAAACGATTCGCTCCATTTACGGATATTCCCATATTATTTATTTCCGCCACAGAAAAAACAAGAATTTTTAAAGCCATGGAAACCGCATTGGAAGTGTATGAAAACCGCAGGCAGAAGATCCCCACATCCAAATTAAATGATATTATGCTGAAGGCGGTGGAAGCTTACCATCCGCCGGTAGTAAGAGGCAACCAGGTGAAAATTAAATATGTTACGCAATTGCCGGTTGTTGTGCCGTCTTTCGCATTTTTCTGCAATTTTCCTGATGATGTAAAAACCCCCTACAAAAATTATCTTGAGAATCAGTTACGTTTGAAATTTAAACTTACGGGTGTTCCTGTCAGGGTATTTTTTAGAAAAAAATAAATTGATTTATTAATTTAGAGGTGCATTAAATAATCGTAGGTTTCATTTAAAAAATTGAAAAAAAAATGATTTGTTAAAAAAAAGTTCTACTATTACACCGGATTTTTAAACCTATAAAAAACTAAAACTAAAATGAAAAAATTATTTTCAATTCTTGCTTTTACAGCTATTATGACATCTTGTAATAATTCTGATTCCAAAACCGCCGCTGCCGCAGATTCGGCAAGGGCCGCTGCCACTTCGGATTCCCTGGCTGCTATTAAAGCCTTGGCTGATACCATGAAAATGCCTAAGGATAGTATGGCTAAAATGATGGATACTACAATGAAGGCTATGCCAGGCGCAAAAGATTCAATGAAAAAATAAAGCTGGTTTTAATTATACTTTATAGCTAATAACATTTTCCCGGTTTATCCCGGGATTTTTTTTTACGCAATTGATTTCAGTGGCGGGTTTGCACAGCATCACAACAATACCTGAAATGATGCTTATATTGGAATAAATTTATTGAAACAGGAATTAAAATCAGGGCCTGGCGGCAATTGTTTGGTGATTAACTGATTTGGTTACCTGCTTTGTATCCAGATACTTTTTTAAGATCACGAAACTGATTATCAATAAAATTAAAATGATAATAATAGTGAGGTAGATATAGGGCTGGTCTTTTAGCCTGTGTTTATTTTTGCGGTTTTTATTTTTAGCTATTTGATTATTCAGGCCGTTATTTAATTGTTCCACATAAGCCTGCATATTTTTTTTGCTATCAATTTTTTGTAAACCTTCTACAGCGTCATTCATGAATTCATCTTCAGCCATTTTCATTTCAATTGCATGACTTTCCGATTTAGATAATTGTTTACCCAGATAATCCATCAACTGTTGGTTATCAATATCCTTATTGCTGTCAGATAATATGTTTTTTAAATCATTACTCATGGTGTTGTAAACGTTCCAGCATAATCTTTAAATTTCTTTTTCCGTTTTGAATATGGCTTTTTACTTTTAATAAAGAGAATCCCGTTTGATCGGTAATATCCTTGTAGCTTTTTTTTTCAAGGTAGAATAAAGTTATGCATTTCAACTGCTCTTCATTCAGCAATTGTAATGCCCTCTCCATATTGTCTAATGCGGCATCTTTTTCCTGGTACCTGTTTTTGATTTCTGGTTCATCGGGAGTTGATAATAGTTGTTCATTGATTTCTACCGGCCATTTTCCTTTGTCTCTCAGCTTCATGAGGCAATGATTTTTAGCAACCATGTAAAGCCAACTCTTAAAATAATCAACTTTATATTTGTGTAATTCAGTAATAGCTTTTAAAAAAACCTGTTGCACACCATCTTTTGCTTCTTCTTCATTTTTCAGGTACTTCATGCATACACCTAATAACAATAATGTATAACGCTGTAAAAGTATTCCCAACCATTCATTATTTTTATCCTCATAAAAATTTTGAAGTAGCTGGTTGTCGTCAATATGTTTATACTTGTCTGTATTCAAAATTAGTTAAGTATATAAATGAGATGTAATCAAGGGCATAATCCATAAGTTCCAATATTCAAATTTAAAAGTTCGTAATGCGAGAATTTGCTTTGCGGTTTTTGGCCTGGTTGGATCAGGTAATAATATGTATTGAATTCAAATGATCAGCCCTGTTTTAAAATAGTATTTTAAATGGTTTAGACAGGGCCTAAATGCTCCGGTGCTGATCAAAATTTTCCAATTCCTTTGATACCGCATTTAAAAAGGTGCTGCCTAATGCGCCATCAATAATTCGATGATCGTAGCTAAGCGAAATATACATCATGTGGCGAATGGCTATGCTATCGCCCTGTGGCGTTTCTATTACCATTGGCCTTTTTTTAATAGCGCCTACAGCCATGATTGCCACCTGTGGTTGATTAATAATTGGAGTTCCCATTATACTTCCGAAGGTACCTACGTTGGTTAAGGTGAATGTGCCACCGGTGGTGTCGTCAGGTTTCAATTTATTTGTTCTTGCCGCATTTGCCAGCCCATTTACCTGTTTGGTTAAGCCAGTCAAATTTAACTGGTCGGCATTTTTTATAACAGGTACTATTAAATTTCCATTTGGTAAAGCAGTTGCCATTCCAATATTCAAATTTTTCTTTATGATAATCCTGTCCCCGTCAACCGAACTGCTAAGCATCGGGTATTTTTTAATGCACTTAACAATGGCTTCAATAAACAGGGGGGTGTAGGTTATTTTTTCGCCCTCCCTTTTTTCAAAATCTTTTTTAATTTTTTCTCTCCACAAAACCAAATTAGTAACATCACATTCCGCGAAACTGGTAACATGGGCGCTTGTTTGTTTGCTATCTACCATGTGTTTGGCGATCAACTTTCGCATCCTGTCCATTTCAATGATTTCAACATTGTCGGGGTAGTTGTTGGTTAGCGCTAACTGGTTGTTATTTTCCCGGGTTTGAGAAGTTTGAATTTCGTGGTGGCTAACAACCATTGGCTGATGTACTATTGCTGCTTCCTGGTTTTTATCGGTTGACCTCCCGGCTATGTATGATAAAATATCTTTTTTACTTACTCTTCCATCCTGGCCGGTGCCGGGTATTTTTTCCAGTTCCACCATACCAATTCCTTCCTGCTGGGCAATATTTATTACCAGCGGGGAATAGAACCGGACAGCATTATTACCGGTTGATTGTTGCAATGAAACCACAGGCGTAGCAGGTTGGTAAGGAATTTCTTCTACCATTTTTGCTTCTTCATATACTGGTTTTTCGGCTTGTGGCGTTGGTTGTGGTTGGGTGATGGCCGTACCGGAGCCCACTCTTATTCTGGCGATTACCGCGCCAATAGGTACTACGTCATTTTCATTAAATAAAATTTCTTCAATAACTCCCTGCGTTGTTGACGGTACTTCGCTATCAACTTTATCCGTAGCTATATCAAGTACGGTTTCATCTTCCTGTACGAGGTCACCAGGTTTTTTATGCCACTTTAAAATAGTAGCTTCCATGATACTTTCCCCCAGTTTTGGCATTACCAGATCAACTAAAGACATATAATAAATTGAAGTTTGAAAATAATAAATAGCATTTTAAATTAATAAGGCTATCCGCTTTGCTAACAATCGTGTTCAAAGGTAATTGTTTCCATTTAATCCGTTTCATATCGTCACGCTGTATTCCAAAATTAAAGGAATGCCTTCCCTGGCCGGCGTTTAATAAGCAATTAAAAGGTTTTAAAAGATTGACAGCAAATCCTTATGTCTCAGATAAAATGAATTTGCGGAGCATATTTAAAGCTGTGTTAGCAGTTAACTCTATATTTCTCTGTCTGTCGAAACGGAAATTAAATTTTTCCGCAATTATTTTATCCTTATTTCCAACAGCTATCCAAACCGTACCAACGGGTTTATCGGGCATACCTCCATCCGGGCCCATAATACCTGATACGGCGATGGTGTAATCTGTTTGTATATTTTTTATTGCGCCCCTGGCCATTTGAATAACTATTTCTTCGCTTACAGCTCCTTTTGTTTCCAAAGTATTTTTATCTACCTGAAGCAAATCTTCTTTGGCTTTATAAGAATAACTTACCACACTGCCACTATAATAAGCCGAAGCGCCAGGCTTTTCAGTCAATAAATGAGCGATATATCCCCCGGTGCAGCTTTCCGCAGTGGAAACGGTTTTGTTTTTTGCCAGCAATAGTTTGGCCACTACATTTTGCATTGGCTCGTCTTCATTTGTCACCAGGTGTTCTTTAACCAAAACCTGAAGGTTATCAAAGTAAAGTTGAATATCTTTTTCTATCTTATCTTTTTCAAAACCGGAGCCTGATAAACGCAACCGTACCATGCCATAGTTAGGCAGGTAAGCCAGTTTAATAGGAGAAGGAAGGGCGGTTTCAAAATTGGCTATCAGATCTGCCAGGAAACTTTCACCAACGCCTGATGTTAGTAAAGTGCGATGGGCTATATGAGGAAATTTGAAATGCCTGCCCAATCCGGGAATTACCTCATCAGCCATCATGCCTTTCATTTCGTGGGGAACGCCCGGCATACTTACATATACTTTTCCTTCTTTTTCGAACCACATTCCCGGAGCCGTACCCCTTTTATTTAAAATCACTTTGCAGTTATCAGGTACCTCTGCCTGTTTTAAATTCCGCTCTATCATTGGGCGCTTCAGGATATTTTTGAAAATATTGGTTACATTTTCAAGCGCTTCTTTATCTACAATCATTTTTCCATTAAAATATTTACAAAGCAATGGCTTGGTAATATCATCAGCCGTAGGGCCAAGGCCACCGGTTATCAAAATAATATCCGCATGTTTGCTTTCTTCATCCAGCGTGTCCCAAATTTCATCCCATACATCACCAACGGCTACACGCCGGGCTACACGGATGCCGGCCTTGTTCAATTGTTGCGCCATCCAGGCGCTGTTGGTGTCAATTACCTGTCC
>JAVHOI010000369.1:0-8162 GCA_036169975.1 Ferruginibacter sp.
TTTTCTACTTTAATTACAATGTCGCTCATGCGTGTGTAGGGATAATGGTGAATAGTGAAATCTTTGAAGGATTTGCTTTTACCTGAAACGAATCAGGAATAGTATTTATTAAATTGTTTTCAAGTTCGCTGACGCAACGTTACTTGCAGGACGTTGCTGGAAAGAGGAAAGAAAGTAATGACATGTTTTTATTTTAGGAAATATTTATCCATAACGCTATAAATTAAAAACAAACATTTCGCTTTCGGCCTGCGCCTTTGGAATACGATAATGTTCTTCTTTTAAACCTTCCAGGTGAAATTGAATTGCATTGATAATGTTTTTCTCAACAATGGGCTTTGTTTTGCCGGTAGCAATAACACCCGGCAAATCAGGAGCATAAGCAGAATAACCTGTTTTTGTTCTTTCATATACTACTAAATACTTTCTCATTTTTAATTTATTTGTGCCTGCTTAAAAATACTGTTTAAAGTACCGGGTGCAATTTCATCGCTTTGCTGATGGGCTGCAATAGTTACAAGCCCTTTTTTAAAGGGGTGCTTGTATTGTTTATGAATTCCCTTTTGCCGTACAAGGTACCATCCGTCTTTTTCAATCATTTACTTTTCTTAATACAGGAACACTTTTATAACGCTTCAACTTTTAACCTGTACCAATTCTTCAACAACGCTCTTTGCTTCTGACCGGATAACAACAGGAATATTATTGATTACCGGATATTTAATGGTACCTGCCTCATTATACAAGAAGTTTTTATCTTCAACCAACTGTTTTAATGGAGTGCCACTTACAGGGCATTGCAGCAGATGGATAATATTTAAATTATTGTCCGGTTGCGCTGCATGTGCTTTTAAAAAATTTTTGATTGCGATAGTATTTATTTCATCACCCTCTTTATATACTTTTATGTAAAGGCTATCCGCAATTATTTTCAATGGCTTAATTATTTTTGTAAGCGCTGTAAACCCAAGTGAAATACCACATAATATCTTGTTTTTAAAAGATACATATTTAAGGTCTTCCTTTAAAACACCAATGCCCAAAAAACTATGTGCGGTATAACGGAAATTATTAAACACACTTGTAAAAAATCTATGGTATTGTTCAATGGTATAATACCGTACATCCCATGAATCATAATCGGGGGCTGTTAGTTCAGCTTTCTTTACAGGACCTCTCTTATTTCTGAAACCATCTTTGTTGGGAAATTCCAATTTGGCAAAACCTCCTCCTTTTAGTATCCGGTGTATATGCCCCAGGCAACTCATCAATCTTTCTTTATGGGTATGCTGTATCACACTGAACGACCATATAAAATCAAAAGTGCAGTTTTTAAAAGGCAACTCTTTAAGATCCGCCACCACCGCATAACCATTTGATTTATTATGACGGAGTGTTTCAATCGCTGATTCACAAAATTCAAGACGCAGGTCAATACCAACAGGTATGTATCCCTTTTTTTCTGCTGCAATAAGCCACCTTCCCCAGCCACATCCAATATCAAGCATGATCCCACTGTCCACTTTTTTTACGGGCAATTCGAAAGCGGGGTAATCCTGCATCTTCCCCACTTTGTCCACGTATTGAATGCCGTTGGTAGCCGCAATTTGCTGCTGAATGATCCACGATAATTTTCCTTTATAGTTGGCAGGCTGTGGCTTATAATCTAACTTCTCATAAATTTTACTGCGTTCAAATTCCAGGCTTTGTGAGGAATTATTCATAATAATTTTTAATCTGCTAATTAAGGATTTACAAAAGGGCTTAGGCTTAACACCATCGTGATTATTAAACTTCTCCCGGAGTAAGTGTGAAGAAGAAACGAATGAGGTATTACTTTTATTTGTTCACATACACATTGGCGACCGTAAGTGACATTTTAGTAAAAAGATAAAAATTATTTTCCTAAAATTTCAACCATAAAAACAAGTGTATATGATAATAATCCGTATTGAAAAAACAATAAACCCAATACAATAAACTGTAAACCTAAACAGTATCCATAAATGTTCTTTCTACTTTACTAAAAATCAAAAGTCCCGCAAATAATAATATTGCCATTACTACCCCACTATACAAAAGACCGGAAGTGCTAACCGTACCTGTTCCAAATAACGCGTAACGGAATGCTTCCACAATCGGGGTCAGGGGGTTCCAGGCAATCCATGCGGCGAATGATTTATCTTTTAAGAACGACATGGGATAAGCGATTGGTGTGGCATACATCAGCAGTTGCACCGCGAAACCGATCAGCACGGTAAAGTCGCGGTACTTGGTGGTGAGCGAGGAGATGATGATACCAAGCCCTAACCCAAGCCCAGCCATCATCAGCACGAGTAAAGGGATCAGTAACCAGCTTGCGCCAAAATGAAAATTGCCCTGTTTTACCCCAAGCCATATCATAACGGCAAGGAGCAAACTAAACTGTATGCCGAACTTTACCATATTGCTCAATACGGTACTAAGCGGTATCACTAACCGGGGAAAATATACTTTGCCAAAGATGCCCGCATTGGCTACAAAAGTGTTGGAGGTAGCGGTAAGGCAGGCGCTGAAATAATTCCAGATGCTGATTCCACTCATGTAAAACAATACGGGTTCAATACCATCGGTGGGGATATTGGCGATTTTGCCAAACACGAGCAGGAAAACAATGGTTGTAAAAATGGGTTGAATGAAATGCCACAATGGCCCCAGGATGGTCTGTTTATATTGGGCGGAAAAATCACGCTTTACGAAGAGCCATAGCAGGTCGCGGTAGCGCCATACTTCTTTCAAATTCAAATCAAGCAATGCCGCCTTTGGTTGAATGATGAGATCCCATTCTTCCTCTGCTCCTTCTGCCAAACTATTGGTGTCAGGTATGATGTCTGTAGTTTTTATAGCTGTTTTTTTTCAGGATGCCAGGGTAAGGTTAAATAATTGTTGAGATACGATCTATCCTCCCCCATTAACTTTAATAACTCAATAAAAATATTTTTCATTGTTTATATTCGGTTCGAAGAACTATCCTTTTGAAATCCGGGAATACCAGTTACCTGCGGATTCTGTGGCTAAGGCGCAAAACAAAAGGTGGGGCATCACCGGTGAAGAGGGGCTGAAGGCAGGAACTCAGACCTTTCAATAATCTTCCTCAGCTTTTCTTTATAAACGGGATAACTAAATTTTTCCATTACCTCCTGCAGATCAGGAATAAAAGCGGTTTTATTACTGATTACTTTGATAATGGCATTCGATATCTCCTGCCTGTCATCGGGGTTGATGAGTAATCCGAATTTACCATTGTTCAGGGCATCTGCCGAGCCATCTTTATTACCAGCTATTACCGGCTTACCATAATACATGGCCTCTAAAAACACTATGCCAAAGCCTTCTTTTTTACTGGGCATGATGTAGAGGTCAGCTATATTGTAATGGTCCGCAAGCTCTTCATCCGGTATAAATCCCGCAAAAATCATGTTGCCTTCCAGCTTCAGCGCCGCGATGATTTTATCTACCCTTCGTCTTTCCTTTTCATCATATTTGCCTACCAGCAGGTATTTGATGAGCGGGTATTTTTCTTTTAAATCCTTAACAGCATACAATACATTATCATAACCCTTGTATTGTTCTTTACTGGAAAGCCGGGTAATTGTCAGCAATACAATGTTGTCCGGCATCAATCCATAACGGTTTAACAGTTCCTGATTTTTTATAGTGTCACCGGGCAGTGGCAAAAACGGGTCGAGGCAATTATTCAAAACAGTTATTCTTTTCTCCTCCAGGCTAAAGGCAGCCAGCATCCTGTCTTTTGTAAAGCTGCTTACCGCCAGTACCTGGTCGCATTTGCCCAGCATATATTTTTTCCAGGAAGGAAGGGGGCTCCATACTTCAATGCCATGCGCCAATAAAACAACCCTGGTTTTTGGAGAAAGCAGTTTAATTAAAAAACCAGCCAGCAATAAATTACAATGGCTTATGATTACCTGTTCGCTTTTGATACCCTGCCGGGTTGCTTCAAATACGAACCGCAATTTATTTTTATGAAAACCTTTGAAAACGGATGCCGGAAAATATTTTTCATTCAAATCATCCTGTTTATCATACATCGAAAATACTTTAAAGGCTTCACCGCCATGACCGCCCGACAGCTCGTATAAAGCCTTGCCCATTACCCTTGATACTTTTTCAATACCTCCTGTGGCGGAAAAAATTCTCAGTGTCAGGAATAAGGTTGACTCAGCCATTCCGTTGATTTTCGATGACCATGGAGGTTAAATATTGTGACCAGTGCATTTCGCCCGCAATAAATTTTTTGTAATTCCCATTAATATCTTTTCCCATGATTTGCCGGGCAAATTCATCCCTGGAAAGCCATTCTTTAAAGGGCAATGAAAAACCCATTTTGGGACGGTTCCAGATAGGTTCAGGCAAAATATTTTTAAATGAATCAATCAATAATTGTTTACTCATGGCTCCACCATATTTCGCACCGGAATTTATTTGTAAAGCGAGGCGGATAAAATCCGCATCCAGAAAAGGCAGCCTGATTTCAAGCCCATGCGCCATGCTCATTACATCCGAGTCACGCAATAACTGGTTTTGCATATACATATTCGACTCTATCCAGCTTACCTGATTTTGCGGGGTTAAATGATCAATATCGGGCAAATGTGGTTGTTCGGATAATATTTTCCATATTTCATATTCACTAATCCCCAGGTTGGCGGCAATTTCATTAGGTGTAAACTGCCCCCGCAAAAACAGGTATCTTCCTATTGGCCCTTCAATGCTTAAATATACCAGCCGCCTGAATCTTTTTAATGCGCCGGTACGGCTTGCCCTTAATATGGCCTTGGGCAAATGAGCGAATATCAATGCTGCCTTTATCCTGTTAAATGAAGGGTAGCCTCCAAACAGCTCATCGCCGCCAATACCGGACAGCACTGCTTTTAAGCCGCTTTCCCTGGCAAACTTACTGATAAACCAGGTATTGATACCATCACTTCCGGGCAGATCCATGGCATCAATAATGGAAGGGAAATACTGGTGAAATTCATCTTCCTTAAGCAGGTGCTGGTGATGGTGGCAGCTTAAATGCTTTTGTAAAATATCCTGGTATTTTTTTTCGGAAAACTTATCCTGTTCAAAATATAAAGAAATGGTATTCAGTTGTGCCTGTTCCTTATTTGCCAGTAAGGCGATAATACTGGAATCGAGTCCGCCACTTAAAAAAACACCAATAGGTGCATCTGACAACAGGTGCCGTTTTACTGCCTTTTGTAAACAATCTTTTAGCAGTTGAATAGCCTCATTCCTTTCACTGATCTTCTCTAAGTAACTATATCGGTTATAGGTTTCCTTATTTGTATCCCCGCTAACTACATGATATTGGAGCCAGCTTCCCTTTTCAAGCGGTTGCACATCCTGTAATGTAGTAATGGGTTCGGGCAAATGCCCATAAGCCATCAGGAAAACAGGCCACTGCGGGTTTTTTTTTTGAAGCCAGGGAATATGGGCGAATGCCCTTATTTCGGATGCAAAAACAAGCCCCTGTTTTGTGATGGCATAATACAACGGCTTGATGCCTGACGCATCCCTTACGAGGTAAAGGCTTTTTGTAAAAGCATCCCATAAAGCGAAAGCAAACATGCCGTTGAACCGTTTGAATGCCGCGGTACCCCAGGAGGCGAATGCCGCCAATATTACTTCGGTATCGCTGTTGGTGTTAAACAGGCATCCTTCCTTTTTAAGTTCTTCCTTTAACTCGGGGTAATTGTATAACTCGCCGTTGTAGGTAATCCAATAACGCCGGTTTGCATAATACATTGGCTGATGCCCTGCCGGGGAGAGGTCAATAATGGAAAGGCGGCGATGCCCCAAGGCTAAGTGATTGTCATCATCGCAATAAATTCCCTCATCATCGGGCCCTCCGGCCTTTAATACATCACACATTTCCTTTACCAACTTTTGAATAGTACCAGTTGGTAATGAACGATCAATTATTCCGGCTATCCTGCACATTATTTGGCAATATCCGCATCAGATGCGGCCAGGTGTTTTTTATTGATATAATAATCGTAATGTGCCGTAAAATCCTGATAGGTATTACGGATGCCTTCTTTCAAATCAATTTCCGCAGTCCAGCCAAGTGCTTTTATTTTGTCAACATTTAATAATTTGCGTGGCGTACCATCGGGTTTGGCAGCATCAAACACAAGCCCGCCTTCAAATCCCGTTATCTCCTTTATCATAGCCGCTATATCAGCAATTGTATGATCGGTACCGAGGCCAACATTTACTATTTCGGGTTGATCATATTGCTGCATTAAAAAATAGCAGGCACGGGCCATATCATCCACATGCAAAAACTCACGCCTTGGGCTACCCGTTCCCCAGATGGTTACATTTTCCGCACCAGTTAACTTCGCCTCATGAAATTTTCTTATCAAAGCGGGTAAGACATGCGAATTTCGTAAATCATAATTATCGCCCGTTCCGTATAAATTGGTAGGCATGGCGCTGATATAGCGGCAGCCATATTGCTTATGATAGAATTCACACATTTTGATCCCCGCTATTTTCGCTATCGCATAAGCTTCATTGGTATGCTCAAGCTCCCCGGTAAGTAAATATTCTTCACGGATGGGTTGCAATGCATTCCTTGGGTAAATACAACTGCTGCCCAGGAATAATAATTTGGTAACACCCGACCTGTAAGATTCGTGGATGATATTATTCTGCATGCAAAGGTTATCATAAATAAATTCTGCCGGGTAGGTATTATTGGCGTAGATGCCGCCCACTTTGGCAGCCGCCAAAAAAACATACTGCGGTTTTTCGGTTTCAAAAAATTCCCTTACCGGCTGATGTTCCCTCAGGTCTAATTCCTTAGAGGTACGGGTGATAATATTGGTATATCCAAGCCCGGTTAGTAATCTTAAAATGGCGCTACCAACAAGCCCCCTGTGGCCTGCAATGTAAATTTTGTCTGTTGGGTTCATTTGTAAAAGGTGTAAGGTGTATGGTGTATAGTGTAAGGTAAAAGGCTTTGGGCTTAAGGTTTTTCTATAATAATTTATAATAATCCGGATTACTCACTTTACGAGATTAAAATTTTGCCATTTACTTTTGTGAAACCATCTTCAAAGCATGGCGAAATCATTAGTGGAATAACAGTTAAGTATTGCGCTGCACATACACTATATTAACGGGCTGGCAACATAACGTGATTTTGATATTTTTACTTTTTAAAAGGAGGTAAATAATAAATTTTGTTACCCTCCTTAATCAAATAAATATATCGGTATCCTCCGGAATTTCAGAACCCATGATGAAAATGATTTCGACTGGGTAGAATGAATATATTAATGTAAAATTCCTTTACCAAAAAAAATATTATTCATCAAACAGGAATACAATTTATATTCCACCTTTGGTGGAAGGGGTAAAAACCGGCTCAAGGTTCTTCTTGTCAAATTGTGCGCTTAGCTGAAGCCCCATTGATTCAATTCTCACTTTGGCACGGTTGCCGGAAAGTTCTACAAGTATCCCCTGATAGTTCATCAGCACACCTTGTTTGATCCTTACCTTTGCATTTACCTCCAGAAGTGAAATTTCTTCTACCTGTACATCTGAAAATTCGTGTAAAAATTTTTTTATAGTATCAATGTCTTCATCTTTTATACGGGCGGGCTTGCCCAGCCAGTAAACAAAATTGAGGACACCGTTTATACTTTTCAGTTCCCACTTCCCGGCTTCAGATACTCTTACAAATACATAAGACTTGAAGATTGGCTCCAGTATTATTTTCTTCCTGTCGCTCCACTGCTTTACCACTTTATTAAGCGGGCAATAGTTTTCAATCCCCATTTCCTCCAGAATGCCGGCAACTTTTTTTTCCCACCTTGGCTTGGTATATATGGCAAACCAATATAAATTATTTTCTGTCATAACAATAGCTTCGCTATCCCTCAGTCACATTCATTTTGACTGAAGTTTTTATTTAAAGGTTTAGAATTTAGGTTAAAGGTAGTATATCGGATATCTCAAAAGCCGGGCAATTACCCTACCTGCAACTTTATACTAATGATCCTATATTATCCAATCAACTTTATTACCAATTATTAGTAAACCAATTATTTAATTTATCTATTACCACCTTAAACCAATAATCCATTTTC
>JAVHOI010000370.1:0-4599 GCA_036169975.1 Ferruginibacter sp.
ATTACAGCTAACGAAAATAATGAAAATAATATTTGGGCTACAAGAGTGTACCAAGGAAGTAATGTAACAGTAGTTCTTAAAACTACATACAAGGAAAAGGAAAATATCAGACTTCAAATTGGCTCAATTAACTTTGGGTATAAGAATTTCGGTGTTTTAGTAGATTTTGGAAACCCTGGTGCTTCAGAACCATGTCATATAAATGCAAATTGTCCCGCCGGTAACAACTGGAACAATGAAAAAAATACTGTTGCAATGATTGTGGCAAATGGAATAATACAGTGTACTGGGTCATTAATAATGAATACTTGTAATTCAAACATTCCCTACTTCCTTACAGCGAATCACTGTCTTGGGGCTGGCAATGTTCCCAATTGGGTATTTCAATTTCAAACATTGAGTACTGATTGTGCTACTAATACAGGATGGAGGGAAGATGTTCAATTTAATGGATGTACTTTAAGGGCTAATAACGGTGCTTCTGATTTTGCATTGCTACAACTGAACACAACTCCGGCTGCTAATTCAGGCATTTTTTATTCAGGTTGGTCAAGACAGACGACTGGAAATACAAGCACAACAGTTTTACATCACCCTGCTGGAGATTTAATGAAAATTTCCGTTGATAATGGAGCACCGATTGCTTTAACATCACTTGGTGTAGATGTTTGGCAAATAGACCAAGACTTAGGAAGACTACAGGGTGGTAGTTCAGGAGCTCCGTATTATAACCAAAATCATCAAATAATAGGTCAGCATTGGAGAAGACCAGAAGCAGGAACAAGACCAATTTGTGATATAACCATAGCTCAAGGAGGAAGGCTTGACCGTTCATGGACAGGCGGAGCCACCAATGCAACAAGATTAAGCAATTGGCTTGATTCAACAGGAACAAATGCAATGACAACCAATACTAGTAATATTTCTTCGTTGCCTAACCCGGGTACGCCTCCACCTGGCAACGTTACAGGTTATTTTACTACAAATCCACAACCACAGTCAGGTGGTTCTGGTTCTGCTCAAACGCCATTAGCTAATGATACATATCAAAGTTTTTATGTACCTCGTAGTTCTTATGTAAGTATGAGCTTTGAAGTTACAACTGCAACGTTTCCACTTTATAGATGGTCGGAGAGTACTTCCACAAACACGGCTACGGGTTTAACTCATAACAATAGTGTTCAGGCTTCTGCAAATGGCTATACTTCGGTGGTAAAAACCATTTATTTAGACGCAGGTAATACTTGTGGCACAAAACGAATAGGATACACATTTAATGTCGTTTCATTGGGTTGGTCGTATCGGATTGCTTTATCTCCAAACCCCACAAAAGACAATTTAAACATCTCAATTTCAATTGTAGACGAAAAAACTGATGAAGTTTTAACTGGAAAAAGTTATCAAAAATCATCTATTAAAACAAGTAACACAGTTTTTAGTCTTTACGAAATAAACACAAATCTGTTAGCAAAACAATGGAAATTTGAAGAAACTGATAACATGAATTACAAAATCAATATTCAAGGTTTAAAAAAAGGTCTATATGTTTTAAAAATGGAAAGAGATGGTCAATCCACAACAAATAAAGTATTGGTTCAATAGCAATTCGCTTGTATTATTTTTCTAACAGTTCATGCAGCAAAGTAGCAAGAAGAGAATATTTATTTTAGTAACTTGTAGGAAGATATGTACAACATTTAAATCTTATCAAAGAAATTGTGTGAGGCTGTCTTTCCCATTTAAGACAGCCTCATTTTTTTAGTGGAGAAGGGTATGCTTACAACATTAACAATAGTCGAAAGCCCCTCAGCAAAAGCCCCGCATTAAAAAGCTATTAATGGGGGCTTGCGGTTATTCTTTGTTGACCGACGCCTGGCAGAGTGCCACTTTTCCCCCTATAGGTAATTAGTAGGCACCCCTGATATAACACACTGATAAAACAAGTATAAAATCACTCCGATATATTAATGGTGGAAAAACGCACAAAATCATTTTACTTTTTTGAACCTGTAAGATACATACATGTTATCGTATGCATATGCGCCGATAGCCTTCACCGGAGGTGTTGGTTCAACATTGGTATTGCTGCAAGTGGGGCTGGACATTCAATGAATTCCCCACCTGCATCAATACCTGTTCGTTTACGGAGAGATGATTAAAATAAAGTTGCTGTGAGGGTACACTTTTGATATAGCAGAAGAGTAGTAGGAAAGAAGTAAGCTTCTTCATTGGCGCAAATTAAGCAACCTTTTGAATTTTGTGAAAAGATATACCTGGTGGGTAAAATTAAATAATAGGGGATGAAACGCGGGAGAAGTTATTTTTCGGATCGTGGACATGTTTTAATTATCAAAACTTTTCAAATTGTTTTTACTTTTTATTGATTTCCTTCTTCCCGTTGAAAGCCATGTAGTAAATATTACATAGCTTTAATTGGTTTTATTTTTCTTTTTAAAAATAACTTCAAATGAAAGCGCTACTCTGCCGGCATCACGGCACACCTGATACATTAACAGTGGAAGAAATTGCGCCTTTAGCCCCAGGGGCAAAGCAGGTGGTAATAAGCGTGCGTGCCTGTAGCGCTAATTTTCCGGATATATTAATCATTCAGGATTTGTACCAGTTTAAACCATCTTTACCATTTTCTCCCGGTGGTGAAGTAGCAGGCATTGTAAAAGAAATTGGCGAAGGGGTGAAGCATGTGAATGTGGGTGATAAAGTTTTCGCTTTATGTGGCTGGGGTGGTTTTGCGGAGGAAGTGGTTGTTAACAGCGATGTAGTTTTTCCAATGTTGCCCGGTATGGATTTTGTTTTGGCCGCATCGGTGATGTATAACTTTGGTACCTCCTATCATGCACTAAAGGACCGGGCTAAGTTAGGAAGTGGCGAAACCTTATTAGTGCTGGGTGCGGCCGGAGGCGTGGGTTTGGCTGCCGTAGAGTTAGGAAAATTGTTGGGGGCAACGGTAATTGCCGCGGCTTCTAACAATGAAAAATTAATGGCCTGTAAAGAAAAAGGCGCCGATTTTTTAATCAACTATGAAAGCGAAGACATCAGGGAAAAAATAAAGGAAATTACCAATGGCAACGGTGTTGATGTGGTATATGACCCTGTTGGTGGAAATTATACGGAACCCTGCATACGCAGTATGGCGTGGGCCGGACGGTATCTGGTAGTTGGTTTTGCCGCAGGCGATATCCCTAAAATCCCTTTGAATTTACCTTTGCTCAAAGGTTGCAGTATCGTGGGTGTTTTTTGGGGGCGGTTTGCTGAAAAGGAACCGGCAAAAAACTTCGCTAATATTCAGGAGCTGTCAGCATATTTTATGGCTGGAAAATTGAAGCCACATATTTATAAGCAGTATGCCTTAGAAGATGCAGCCATGGCATTGCAGGATTTAATGGATCGGAAAGTAATTGGCAAAGCCGTTGTAGTTATGGATTTGCATGCTGCTGAAAAATCAAAAGTTGACGGGTAAATAATATCATTCAACCAATCAACTAACTTCGGATAATTAATACTTCGCCATAATGACCATCAGCAAAAAATTCCGCCTCGATAATAAAGTAGCTATTATAACCGGCGCCAGCAAAGGCATTGGAAAAGCCATTGCAAGGGCATTGGGGCAACAGGGTGCAAAAGTTGTAATAGTTAGCCGCAAGCAAGAGGCCGTAGATGAAACGGCAAAAGAGTTTGTTGCGGAAGGAATAGGAGCCATTGGCATTGCGGCCCATGTGGGCGATGGGGCGCAGATAAAAAACCTGGTGGAAAAAACGGTTAAAAATTTTGGTGGTATTGATATTATTGTAAACAATGCCGCGATAAATCCATCCTTTGGGCCTGTTGCGGAAACTGATAGTGAAGTGTTTGACAAAATAATGAATGTAAATGTAAAAGGCCCGCTGGAGTTGTGCAAACTGTCTTATCCTGTAATGAAACTAAGGGGAGGCGGCGCTATCATTAACATCAGCAGCATAGAAGGCATTACACCCGGATTGGGCCTGGGGTTGTATGGCATAAGCAAAGCCACATTAATCGCCCTTACAAAAGTGCTGGCAAAAGAATGGGGTGCGGATAATATCAGGGCCAATGTAATTTGTCCGGGTTTAATCAAAACAAAATTCAGCGAAGCATTAACGGGTAATGAAAAAATATTAAAACATGTGTTGGCCAAACAGGCGTTGCCTCAATTAGCCACACCGGAAGATATTGCAGGGTTGGCTTTGTTTTTGGCTTCAGAAGCTTCATCATTTTGCACCGGCGCGGTTTACACTGCCGATGGTGGATATACAATTTAATTATTATGGTAAACATTTTCGCAACTGAACGATTAAAAGAAATTTATCCAAAGGTGAAAACTTTTGTAGAAGAGGAATTGTACCCTGTTGAATTGGAATTATTGCATTTGCCATTTAATCAGGCGGCGATTATTTTAACCGGGAAAAGAGCAAAAGCGAAACAACAAGGTTTGTGGGCTCCGTATTTATCTGAGCGGGAAGGAGGACTTGGTTTAACGATGATAGAATTCGCACAGCTAAGTGAACTAATGGCTACCACTCCTTTTGGGCATTACGTTTTTAATTGCCAGGCACCGGATAT
>JAVHOI010000370.1:4699-8098 GCA_036169975.1 Ferruginibacter sp.
GAAGGGGCAAAAGCGGCGAAGCATGAAATATCAACCATTAAATTTTTTGTCGCTGATATATTGATGAAAGTGCTTGACAGGGTCATTCAAACCCATGGCGCTTTAGGTGTTACCGATGATACGCTTTTATCTTTCTGGTATCGTCACGAACGTGGTGCCCGAATTTATGATGGCCCTGATGAAGTGCATAAATCATCTTTGGCAAAATCAATATTGAAAGGATATGGGTTGCATATTTAGAAATTGTTGTAAATAATCAATTAACATGAAGGTGTCCAAACCAAAATACAAAAAGCTTTTAGCTGACATTGGTCTCACTATTGAAAGAGCAAGACAAAATGCTGTTAGAGCAATCAATACGGAATTAGTAAAAGCCAATTGGGAAATTGGCAGACGCATTGTAGAATTTGAACAGCAGGGGGAGGAAAGAGCAGAATACGGAAGTGAGCTATTGACAAGGCTTTCCAAAGATTTAAGGCAGCAATATGGAAGAGGATTTGGCAGACGAAATATTCTTGATATGCGTAGATTTTACCTTGCCTTTCAAAAATGGCAGACAGTGTCTGCCAAATTGAGTTGGAGTCATTACATTGCTTTGGTAGGAGTTTCAGACGATACCGCAAGGAGGTTTTATGAAAAGCACACCCTTAACGAAAACCTGTCTGTAAGAGAACTTGAAAGGCAAATTGATTCTTCTTTATTTGAACGGCTTGCATTAAGCAAAGATAAAAAAGGCGTTTTACAGCTTTCGGAAAAGGGGCATATTGTTTCCCGTCCAACAGAAGCAGTGAAAGACCCGTATGTGCTTGACTTTCTCAAAATCCCGCAAAGCAACAGAATGACTGAGAAGGGTCTTGAACAAAAAATTATTGATAACCTTAAAATGTTTTTGCTTGAACTGGGCAAGGGATTTGCTTTCGTTGCCAGGCAATACAGAATTTCTTTACGCAATAAACATTATTCCATTGACCTTGTTTTTTATCATCGTATTCTAAAATGTTTTGTATTGATAGACCTTAAAATAAGAACGGTTGCTCACAGCGATATTGGACAGATGAATTTGTATCTTAATTATTTCAAAACAGAGGAAAATGTTGATGGTGACAATGAACCAATCGGAATCATTCTTTCGGCCGAAAAAGACGAGGTATTGGTTGAGTTTGCTACAGGCGGAATCTCCAATAAAATTTTCGTTTCAAAGTACCAGCTTTACCTACCGGATAAAAAGCAATTGCAGAAGAAAATAAAAACAATAATGGAAGGCAAGTGAACTAATATTAAATTTATAAATAAAACGCTTTAATAAAATTGCCCAACAATTTCCAACATACTGATAATGCAATAACACCAAGAGATGGTGAGGCTCCTGATATAAAGAAGCTTAAAGAATACCTGTCATCATCAATAAAAGATTTTGCGGGCGAATTGGAGATACAACAATTTCCCGGTGGCTATTCCAATCTTACTTTTTTATTAAAAACTCCCCGCAAAGAATATGTATTACGCAAACCACCCAACGGCGCCAATATTAAATCGGCACATGATATGGGCCGGGAGTTTAAAGTGCTGAGAGCATTGCAACCTGTTTACAAACCTATACCAGCGCCCGTTTTATTTTGCGATGATGAAACGATTATCGGTTCACCCTTTTATATCATGGAAAGGGTGAGCGGAATTATTTTACGGAATAAAATACCCAAAGGAATGGGACTCACACCTGCCACTATGAAATCAATTTCCGAATCAGCCGTAGATAATTTAGCGGCTTTGCATTCCATTGATTTAGAAACTACAGGTTTAATTAATTTGGGCAGGCCCGAAGGGTATATTCAGCGGCAGGTGGAAGGCTGGATAAAAAGATATTTTAATGCCGAAACGGATAAGATTGAAGCCATGGATAAAACCGCTGAATGGATGCGGGAAAACCTTCCACCTGATGGGGCTCCCGCTTTTATTCATAACGATTATAAATATGATAACCTGGTGCTTGACCCGAAAAATTTAAACAACATCATTGCGGTATTGGATTGGGAAATGGCCACCGTGGGCAACCCCCTGATGGATCTTGGTACATCACTCGGTTATTGGGGCGAAGCGGATGACAGTGATGCACTAAAACCGTTTAACCTCACCTGGCTTCCGGGAAATCTTACAAGAGAAGAAGTGGTGCAACGTTATGCTGATGCAAAAAAAATAACGGTTCCCGATATGTTGTTTTATTATGTGTTTGGTTCTTTTAAAATCGGCGTAATTGTACAACAGATTTATGCCCGGTATAAAAAAGGTTTCAGCAAAGATGAACGTTTCGCAGGGTTGATTCATGTGGTAAATGCCTGTGCGGTCAATGCGCAAAAAGCAATTAAATATAAACGTATCAGTCATTTCTATTAAAATATACCACTATTTAAAAATTGAATTAAAAAATAATTTTTCAATAAAAGCCCTTGCCCCTTTCTTTGGGCGGGGGATTGGGCGAGGTTAAAACAAAATCATCATCACTAAAAATAAAAAAAATGCAATTGAAACTAACCGACATTAAAAACATTTTGATCCTCGGCAGCGGAACATTGGGATTACGCATTGGATTGCAATCCGCGATAAGTGGATTTAACGTCACCATTTACGATATTCATGAAGATGCATTTGCCAGTGCAAAAAAAGTACAGGCATCTATTTTAAAAAACCTTTTAGAAAGAGATGTTATTACAAATGAAGAATCAGATGCGGCAAAGCAAAGAATCACATTCACTACAGATGCCGCCAAAGCCGCTGCCAATGCTGATTTTGTAAGTGAATCCGTTGTTGAAGATTTGGATATAAAGAAAAGGGTATGGGCACGGTTTGCAACACTTTGCCCGCCACATACCTTGTTTACCACCAACACATCTTATTTAATGCCTTCGTTATTCGCGGCGGAAACCGGAAGGCCGGAACAGTTTTGCGCTTTTCATTTTCATGATGTTTTTTGGGCAAATGTTGTTGATGTAATGCCGCATCCCGGCACTGCCACATGGGTTATTGATTTATTAATGGAGATGGGAAAAAAATTAAATCAAACGCCGGTATTTGTAAAAAAAGAATCGCCGGGATATATTTTTAATTCAATGCTTGTGGCGCTGTTGGGCGCTGCCGGCGCATTGGTAACTTATGATATTGCCAGCATTGAAGATGTTGACCGGAGCTGGATGGGTAATTTTAAAATGGAGATGGGGCCGTTTGGTATTTTAGATACCATCGGGTTGGAAACCGCCTGGCATGTTACCAACACATTGACCGATACAAAAAGTAAAAAGTTTTCAACACTATTGAAAACATTTATTGATGCCGGCAAGCTGGGCGTAAAAACCGGCGAAGGTTTTTACAAATATCCCAACCCGGCATTTCAGCAAAAAGATTTTG
>JAVHOI010000371.1:0-8096 GCA_036169975.1 Ferruginibacter sp.
TTCAAGCAAATATTGGTGAAGCAAAAATTATTGTATTTGACAATGCAATTTCAGAAATAAATTTTTTGGCTGATAATGTAAAAAGTAAAAATGAATCAACTGTAATTTCGGAAAATGACTTTGGTATAAGTTGCAAAAGTGAAAGTAATTTAGTAGATTATATAAACTTGGCTAAAAGATTAGAAGCCAATGCCGCTAAGGGGGCACTTAAGCCTTTAGGCTTAGGTTCTACAGGAAGAACAGCAGCCACAAACCTTACTGAACAGTTGACTATGAAGGAAGCTATGTCAAATTCTGCCGCAGGTCAAATTATTCAAAGAATGAAACCGCTTACTGACCCTCGTTGGTTAGGCTGGAGAAAAATGCAGTATGAGCACATCGGATTAGATGGTAGTAAAACAATCATTCATTACAATGGCAGGTGGGTAGATGGTGTTTTGAAAGCAGTTGATGATTTTAAATTCAAGTAGTATATGAAAATTCGTTGTATCCATAATACCGGAGAAGCACTAAGGATTTATGAAAATAAGCCTTTAAACAAAGATGAGTTAGGGCGATTTGGAGCTACAGGCCATACTGAATTTGGGTTGACAATTGATAAGGAATATATAGTAATGGGAATGATTTTGGGTGAAGGAATTTTGGATTACTTAATAGATGATGGTGGGTATGTTTCTGCATATCCATATCCCCTTTTTGAAGTTGTTGATAATAAACTGCCTTCAAGTTGGTTTTTTAAGTCGTTAAAAAACACAGACGAAAACTATCCCTATCAGGAAGCCATTTGGGGATATTACGAATTAGTCTTTGATGATAACCACTATGAAAAATTGGTAGACGTTGATGAAGAAGCAATACGAACTTACTTCAGGCGAAAGATAGAGTTAGAAAAAGAATTAGCAGAACAGCAATAAAAAAAGATGGTGAAAATTCTTGGCGAATCAGGATGGAGTGAAAATTTTCTGTTTCAAAAAATTAATCAGCTAATAATTAAACAGTAAAAAGTATATATGCCTAAAAAATTAATCTGCACCTTTTTTATTTTCATTTTTACATTTTCAATAACTAAATCTCAAAGCTTTATGCATGGCTTTGGCGCAACCATCTCGCTGATGACGGCCAATATTTCAACACCCAGTGTAAAATACACTGCTACGGTGGCTTTTACCAACCTTACGTATTTTCCAAGATATACGCTTACAGAATCGGACCGCACATCTGTAAGCATCGGTGCGCCAGTAGGGGCGGGCGTTGGTTTTTCAACAGGCGGAGGTAGCGGCGATGCCAGTGTTTATTACGGCTTTGATATACCTGTAGTGATAGACTATAATATTGGCCGTAAATCAACAATGGAAAACGAAGAAAGTTTTGGCTGGTATGTAGGTACCGGATTTGGCTACCAGTACACCAACTGGACAGATGGGTATTCCAATGAAAAACTAAACAGCTATGGGCCGCTTTTAAGGGCAGGTATCAGGTTTGGCGGCGGTTTCAATCACCCTGACAGGGCAACAACAGTTGGTTTGTCTTTCAAACCCGGTCTTGAAAAAAGCAAGTTTAAAACTTTTGGCATTGCTGTACTTACAGAGTTTTAGTATAGCCCTGGTATAAAATAACATAGTTAGCACTCAGTTATAATTGCAGATGTTTACCGGGTCGGCAACAACATAAAAAATAAAGCTGTAAAAAAGCGGGTTGTTGCCAATTGATAGCAGCATAATTAAATGGGAAAAATTAAAATTCACTATTGTTCTGGATAAAAAGGTTGAATACCCTAAAACGCTTTGCCATTAATGGTTTTAGCCATTCTCATTTAGAGATGCCCTAAAACAAAAGCCGGCTCCCCAGCCGGCTTAGTTATGATTAATAAAAACAAAAGCTGTTATTGTATCAATGCTACGTTTCCTTTATAGGTGAGTATGCTATTATTATCGCAGATGATATCAATCATATAAACAAATACGTCAGTACCTGATTTCATTCCTTTAAAAGTGCCATCCCAACCGTAGGCCGGATCGTTGGCATTAAAGCTGTTTTTTTCAAATATCATTTCTCCCCAGCGGTTGAATATTCGCAATGATTTGATTTTAAATAATCCAGTTCCTCTTGGATAAAAAATATCATTGGCCCCATCGCCATTTGGCGAAAAGGTGTTTGGTATAAATACATTGGCTCCATTGCATAATACAAATACAGATACCACGTCTCTTGCCATACAGCCACCCCGGTTTTTTACTTCTACCGTGTAATCCGTATTCTGATTGGGTTTGATGGATATTGCCGGATAGGTGTTTCGGAATATGCTGCCGGTAGGTGACCATTTTACGTCTGAAACATCGGCAGATATTATCGGCACCAGGTCAGTGGTCTGCCCTATGTTGATTGTCTTGTCGGCTCCGGCATTTACGATAGGTATGGGATAAACTTTTACAAGTACATAGCCGGTATCCTTATAGCAGCCCCAATTATCAGTGCCTATAACACGATAAGTAGTAGTGGTATCCGGACTGCCGGTTGGCAAAGCGGTATTACTGTTTATAAGCGTATTTGTTGGGGTCCATTGAAACCACTCAGTTCCCGTAGCGAATAGTTTTACCGTTTGCCCTTTACACAATGTATCCGCCTTGCTGTATTTTATTTTAAAAGGATATTGCACTTTTACCAACACCGTATCATTGGCAATACACCCATATATGCTTGTTCCTTTTACAATATATTTTTTTGCTGAATCTGGTGTTGCTACAGGGTTGGCACAATTTGTACAGCTTAATCCTGTAGATGGGCTCCAATTGTAATTAGCGGCTCCGGTTGGCTGTAATGTAATTCCTTTGCGATTACACATTGTGGTATCCGGTCCTGCATTTACAACAGGTATTTTATAAGCTTCGATGGGTTTATTGGCAGTATCACTACAACCACTGCTATTGGTAACAACAACGGCGGGGTTATACACTCCGGCAACATTATAATTTTGAACAGGAGGGTTTTGAAGAGTTGATGTATTGCCATTTCCAAATGTCCAGCTCCAGCTAATCGCTGATGTATCCGGCACCGCTACCAATCCTTTAAAGGTTACAGAAAGCGGTGTGCAACCATTTGATGTGCTTGTGATATTGATTTTAGGAGAGGAGACTACTTTTACCGGTATGGGTGATAGCAAAGAATCCACACAACCATTTAGCGTATTAACGATAAGTTTTGGATAATATTTACCAGTAGAAGTATAGAGGTGTTGCGGGTTTTGTGCAGTTGAAGTTTTACCATCTCCAAACGACCAGTTGTACACGGTTATAACATCATTGCTTATTGACGAATCTCTAAAAGCTACAGTTCCATTGTCACATACCGGCTTATCAGAAAAACTGAAATTAGCGGTTATCCCATTTACAGTGATGGTATCTTTTCCGGTGATGGGAACCTGGCATCCGTTTACATCAAACAGGATCATTTTTGTCAGGTATATCCCCGGGTTTGTATAAGTATGCGAAATGGCCGAGTCTGTTGTGCTAACCGTAACCCCGTCATTAAAATCCCAGATAAAAGAAATCCTGTCCTTTGTATTTGCGGTGAAGTTGATTTTAACCGGATTGCATCCAATCTTAGGATCGTAAGTAAATGTGCCCATTGGCCCCCTTACCACAATGTCTTTCTTCATTACATCCGTGCATCCGCCTTTACTGGTTACCGTAAGTGTAACCGTATAGGTACCCGGGTAATTGTAAAAATGTGAAGGTTCAAATATGGAGGCGGATGTGCTATCACCAAAATCCCATATTTGTGAAACAGAATTGAGTGAAAAGTTACTATACTGAACAATTAATGGCGGGCAAATACTAAAGGAATCGCTCATTGTAAAGTTGGCGGTCGGCGTAATAATTGTTATAATATCCGGTTTACTGACAGAATCCGTGCAACCATATTTATCACTGATAAAAAGTTTTACGGAATATCTACCATCCGTTAAATAATTGTGTATGGGATTTTGTACAGCGGAAGTATTACCATCTCCAAAACTCCAAAGATAGGTAAGGCCTGGCCCTGTTGATTGATTGGTAAAGCTTACCTGTTTGGATGGGCAGCTAAAAGAATCCAAAGGAGTGAATTTTGCTTCCGGTTTTGAAATGATTAAAGCCGTGGATAATTTAAAACTATCTGTACATCCATTGCTGTCGGATATTTTTAGTGAAACAAAGTAAGCGCCGGGATTAGTATAATTATGTTGAAATGGCGGTGTTGTTAAATTCTCTGTATTACCATCCCCATAATTCCATGTCCATGTTTGAATCGGGTGCGTATTATCGCTTAAAGACAAATCATTAAAGGTGATCAGATTGTTTAAACAGGCTCCCGGAAGGGAAGGATTGAATTTGGCAGTTGGTCCATCTATCCTGATATAAGTGGGTTTTATCAAAGTGTCTTTACATCCCAATATATCCGTAATGATTAAACGAACGGTGTAGTTTCCTGCTACTTTATATAAGTGTGAAGCCGTGCTAATAGTAGAGGAAGTGCTTGACGTGCCATCCCCAAAATTCCAGTTGAAAGTCTTAACGGAGGTTAATGCCAGGCCGCTTGTAAAAGTGATATTGCTTCCTTTGCAAAGAACGGTATCCGAAGCAAAAAAAGTTGCTTTCACATTTACCAGCCTTATGGTTTTTTGTGTAGTAAAATCACAGCCTGAAGTATGGTTACGCACCAGAAGTGATACAATATATGATCCCGGAAGGCTGTAATTATGCACAGGGCTTGATAGAACAGATGTATTGCCATCTCCAAAATCCCAGTACCATTCATCTGCTCCTATGGATTTATTTGTAAATACTCTTTCTAACGGCTTAGTACAGTCGAATGATTCTATAAAACGGGCGATAGGTGGATTAATATGTATATATTTCTTGTATTTTATAGTATCCGGGCAACCACTGTTCCAAACGATAAGTTGTATATCAAAGTAACCGGTATCGTGATAGATATGTTGGGGATTTTGAATGATGGATGTAGCGCCATCACCAAAATTCCATAACCATTTTGAAACATTTCCGGTACTTTCATCTGTATAATTGATGGTGGTATTAGCACACGCATCTCTTGGCGTAGCGCTAAATGCGGCTACCGGCCTGTTGTTTGTTATGATGCCATTTGTCTTTACAGCAGTATCAGTGCATCCTCCGGCTGTAGTTATTATTACGCTAACGTTATAAACGCCCTGAGTTGTATAAGTGTGTATTGGGGTTGCATTTAATGAGGTGGATCCATCACCAAAATCCCATGAATAACTTACCACCGGATCAATGGAAGTGGTAGTGGCGGAAAAATGTTTTGTAAAGGGTACGCAGCCACTGTCAGGCAAATTATTAAATACCACAACGGGCTTTATAATTTTGATATTGTTCATTTTTCTTAATGTATCCGTACAACCGTTCGCACCGATTACAACTAATTGCACATTGAAAGTGCCATAGCTATAGTAAGTATGGGCAGGATTGGGCAAATCAGAGGTAGTGTTATCTCCAAAATTCCACTGGTATGAAGTTGCGGTTAATGATTGATTGATGAAATTCACCGTAAAAGGGTAACTGCAATTTGTACTGTCATCCGCTATAAATGCTGCCGTTGGTTTTGGAATTACGGTAACGGTTTTAAAGGTGGAATCTGAACAACTTCCAAAATTCGCAATCATTTTTATTTGATAGGTTCCCGGATTATTATAAAGTTTTGAAGGGCTGAACTGCGTAGAAGAAGTTCCATCCCCAAAATTCCAGATTACGGAAGATGGCACCGGACTGGATGTGTTGGTGAATAATAGCCTGGTTTTTTCGCAAACCTGATCATCGGTAGTAAACGCCGGAAATACATTCCCTACAGTAAAAGCATTTGCTTTGGTAATAGTGTCTTTACAACCCGATGCGTTTGTTACAATAAGTTGTACCGTATAAGTTCCGGCGGCATTGTAAATGTGAGATGGGTTGGGTATAGTGGAACTTGTACCATCTCCAAATAACCATTCGTAATTTAGGATACCCGTGCCGGTTGATGAGTTGGTGAAATTTATTGTAACCGGTGCGCTGCATACATTAGGTACACTGTTAATAAACTTAGCTTTTGGAACAGAATTGATTTGTATGTACTGACTTTTTGAAATTGTATTCAGGCATCCCTCGTTGTTGATCACCCTTAAGGTAACATTGTAATTACCGGAACTATTATAAATGTGTAGTGGATTTTGCAGAGCAGAAGAATAACCATCACCAAAATCCCACTGCCAGGTAGTAATGGAATCACTTCCCACCGTGCTTTGATCAGTAAACTGCACGGGTAATGGAAAACAACCTGTGGTGGTAGCAGCAGTGAATTGTACTATTGGTTTGGCGGAAACATTAATAAACTGGGATTTTACAATTGAATCCGAATTGGTAGCATTTTTTACCACCAGTTTAATGGTATAAAATCCAGGATTGAAATAACTGACGGATGGATTTTGAAGGTAGGAAGTCGTTCCGTTTCCAAGATCCCATTTCCATTGGGTTGGAGTTCCGTAAGACTGATCATTAAAAATAACAAGTAATGGAGCGCATCCGGTTACAGGGGTTGCTTTAAAATTAGCCGTCATTTGAGTCTTGCCGGCTAAACTGAATAGCATTAATAATAACAGGCAGTATGCCTTTGTTGCAAAGCTGGTTATCATAGGTGGGGAGATTTTGTCTTTATAAATAGCCGTCTGTTTTTTATTACATACAGCAATATCCTAACTCCAAAAAGGCTTTAAAATTGTGGAAATGTTAATAAAAAACAAAAATATAATTTAAGAAATTAAAGTCTCTGCATGTGCAAAACCTTTAGTTCGGTACTTCCCCATGGAGCCAGTTCCATAACAGGGAATGCTTTTTTTGTAAATTTCCAGGAACGGTTTATAAAATTAAATTCAGGCGGGGTGGCAGGGTTGGTAAGGTTTATAACTAATTTACTATAATCATCATTACTTGTCCAGGTACCGCTGTAAGTTACACCAGCCCTCGTTCCGGTCATGGGGCCATCATAAAAGGAAGTGGTCTTCGTTAATATGAAATTATAACCCGTAAACTGGCTTGTCAAATCTGTCCCATTATCGGTAGCAAGCTGAACAACAAAGTTTTTGTTTAAAATATTTTCTTCAAACAGGGCTTCTAACTGGCTGCGGGAACCTGCGGCAGCCGCCAGTTTTTTACAACTGCCTGATAGAATCAGTATCAGGGCAAATGCAAGGGCAACAATAAATCTTCCTTTATAAAGTAATTTAGGCATAATATTTATTTTATGAAGAATAGATATGGGCATACTTTTTTGTTGCATAACTTATAAAATATTTTGATTGCAAAGATTCCCCTGTTGCTTTTTTACATAGCTCTTCAGATGAATAATAACGGCCATGCTGATAAATATTTTCTTTTAGCCATTTTTTAATTTCGTCATAATTTCCAATCGCTAATTCCTTTTCTATAGACTTGTTTTCCTTTTCAATCGCTGCGTACAATTGTGCCGCATATATACTTCCAAGGCTATAGGTGGCAAAATAGCCAAAGCTCCCGTGGCTCCAGTGAATATCCTGCAGGCAACCTCTTTTATCATCCGGCACCCTTAACCCCAGGTATTTCTGATAATGTTCATTCCAATAGGCGGGGATATCTTTCGTAACAATACTTCCATCAATCAACATTTTTTCAATTTCGTACCGGATCATGATATGAAAATGATAAGTTAATTCATCTGCTTCCGTCCTAATTAAAGAAGGGGCTACCCTGTTGATCCCTTTATAAAACTGTTCTGTTGTTAAATTGTTCAGTTCCTTTGGGAACAACGTATTCAGGAACTTAAAATTGTGTTGCCAAAATGGAAGGCCGCGGCCAATACAGTTTTCCCAGAGGCGGCTTTGACTTTCGTGAATGCTTAAACTACAGCACTCGCTTAAAGGCAGGCCATACTGTTCTGCAGGCAAGCCCTGCTCATATAAAGCATGCCCTCCTTCATGAATACAACTCCACGCCATGTTGCCAAAATCCTGCTTATCAATCCTTGTGGTAACCCTTACATCCATACTGTTGAAGCTGGTGGTAAACGGG
>JAVHOI010000372.1:0-6530 GCA_036169975.1 Ferruginibacter sp.
CGCTGCTAAAAAAAGGCGACCATCTCTTAGCCTGCAATTCTATTTTTGGCAGTACCCATTCGGTGATTAAAAAATATTTACCCAACTACGGAATTGATTATGGTTTTGTAAGCGCCGACAACCCGGAAGGATGGGAAGCCGCCATCAGGCCCAACACAAAAATGATCTATATTGAAACGCCTACAAACCCAGGGTTAGCCATCATAGATATTGAAAGGGTAAATGCTTTGGCAAAAAAATACAACCTGATTTTAAATGTAGATAACTGTTTTGCCACACCGGTAAACCAACGCCCCATTGATTTTGGCGCACACCTTGTAGTGCATTCCGCCACTAAATGGATTGATGGCCAGGGCCGTGTTTTGGGCGGGGTGATTGTAGGGAAAAAAGAACTGATAAAGGAAATTTATTCCTTCTGCCGCACCACGGGCCCTGCCATGTCGCCCTTTAATGCCTGGGTATTAAGCAAGAGCCTCGAAACGCTTGATGTGCGTATGGAACGCCATGCGAAGAATGCCTTGCACATCGCCGAAGCTTTGGAGCATCATCCCAAAATAAGTTTTTTAAAATATCCATTTTTGCCCAGCCATCCACAATATGCAATTGCGGTTAAGCAAATGCAAAATGGCGGTGGCATTGTTTGTTTTAATTTAGCCGGCGGAATAGAAAGTGGCCGCATATTTTTAAACAGCCTGAAAATGCTTTCCCTAACCGCCAACCTCGGCGATACCAGGAGCATTGCCTCTCATCCCGCAAGCACCACTCACGCCAAACTTACGGAAGAAGAGCGGCTGGCAACCAACATAACACCGGGCCTCATCCGCATTTCAGCGGGGCTGGAACATGTGGATGATATTATGGGGGATATTTTGCAGGCTTTGGAAAAATGTTAACAGCATATATCCTGGATTCCTTAAAGCCAGGCTAATTATTATAACTGATGCTTATTGTAGATTAAAGCAATACTTTAGAAGGGATAAAACAGCGCCTTTTTAATTAAGGATCTATCAGGTTTACACCTTTATAAAGTAGAAAAGCAACCCTACAAGCGCTTTCCTTTTTTTACGCCCCAAACTACTTTAACTTTGTACCATTAATCATTAATGGAAAAACAGGGGGGCTTATGAAATACCAGCAAGGCGATAAAATAATAGTGTTGCTTACCAATGAAACAGGAACGGTAGTTGAAATCATGAATGAAAAAATGGTGATGATTGAAGTAAAGGGGGTACGCTTTCCGGCATACATGGATCAGATTGACTTTCCATATTTTAAAATGTTTTCAGAAAAAAGGGTTGCTGATAAACAAAAGATTTTCATTGAAAAGGTGAAGCGGGAAAAGGGGAGCACTGAAATCAAGGTGGGTAATGGGGTATCCATCGCCTTCATGCCCATATTCGACAAGGATATTTTTGATGATGATGTGGTGGAAAAATTAAAGGTTTACCTTATTAACCAATCTGAAACCGCCTACAACTTTACCTACAATTTATTTTTTGGTGGCGAAAGTAATTTCGAATTGAAGAATACAATAGGGCCATTGAGCGACTTTTACCTGCATAATGTAGATTTTGAAAGCCTTAGCGATAATCCCCGTTTTGATGTAGGGTTTTCTTTAGTAAATCCCGATAAGAAAAAAGCGCCTTTTTATGAGGCTTCATTAAAACTAAAAGCGAAACAACTTTTTAAAAGAATAGAAGATATCCAATTGAAAAATGAACACACTTTTTCCTATCCTTTATTTGAAAACTATCCGGATAAAATAGATGAAGAAAAAGCAGATCTCAGCAGGTTGGGCAATGCGGGCTTCAGGATTTATGATGTGGGTAAAATAAGGGAAAACCTGCCTCCGGCAAGAACAGTGGTTGACCTGCATATTGAAAAACTAACCGACAGTTGGAAGCACCTCAGCAATTTTGATATACTCACTTTGCAGTTGAAGGAATTCGAAAAATTTTATGATCTCGCCGTTGCGCATTACCAGCCTTCACTCATCATCATACATGGTGTAGGCGTGGGTAAATTAAGGGATGAGATACATGATATATTGCGGTTAAAAAAGGAAGTGAAATCATTTGTGAACCAGTACAACCCATCTTATGGCTATGGCGCTACTGAAATTTATTTTTCTTATTGAATGGCTTGAAAGCAATAAAGGGTAATGATTTTCATCGCGGCATTTTATAAACCAATTACCAGTAATGATCATCACACGCCAATCTGAATAACTTTTCCTATCCGTTATTTGAAGAAATCAATAAGCCTTATTTTTAACGAACTAAAAGCTGGTATATGAAAAAGCCGTTTTATATTTTTTGGATAACCATTTTGGCAGGCTGTACTTTCGAAAACCCAAGGCTTGACAGTTTATCAGCTTTCTACAAACCTGCGGAGAACCCTATCCTCAGGGCTGATTCTACCCTGGTATTTTACGATTCCCTGAAAAAAGAAAATGTAAAATGGCAGAAGGCGGACGTATTCAATCCGGCTGCTATCGTTAAAGATGGAAAGGTATATTTGTTTACCCGCAGCGAAGATAATCCCGCCGCGATACTTGGGGGAAGGACTTCCCGGATAGGAATTGCTGTTAGTGAAGATGGCATACATTTTAAAAATTATCCAACACCTGTTTTATATCCTGATGGCAATTATAAACAATATGATTACCCTGGCGGTTGCGAAGACCCGCGGGTAGTGGAAACGGAAGATGGGCGGTACGTGATGGCCTACACAAGCTGGAATTATGACGTGCCGCGTTTATCCATTGCCATATCAAAAGATATTTTTCACTGGAAGAAAACGGGGCCTGCTTTTGCCACCGCTTACAATGGCAGGTTTTTGAACATGGCTACCAAGTCGGCCTCGATGATTACCAAAATGAAAAATGGCAGGCCGGTACTGGCAAAAATAGAAGGAAATTACTGGATGTATTGGGGCGAACATTTCGTAAACCTGGCCTGGTCGGATAATCTTTCCGACTGGCACCCAATGGTGGATGGATCCGGTGAATTGAGAAAAGCGATGATAACCCGTCCCGGAAAATTTGACAGCGGCTTGACGGAGTGTGGCCCACCCGCATTGATAACCGACAAGGGTATCCTGCTTTTTTATAATGGTAAAAATTCAACCGATGAAAAGGCGGATAGTAGTTTACCAAAAGGCACATATTCCGTTGGGCAGGTGGTATTCGACATTAATAATATGGAAAAAATTATTTCCAGAACCGATGCCTGTATTTTGAAACCATCCCTGCCACACGAATTAACCGGGCAATATAAGGCGGGCACTACTTTTTCTGAAGGCCTGGTATATTTTAAGGAAAAATGGTTTTTATATTATGGCACGGCAGATTCTTTTGTGGGGGTGGCCGTTGCCAAATAAAAATATTTTCCAATCGAAATTTTTTTTCAATTCCCTATATTGACGACATTTACTTATAGGGCTGCAATAAAATTTCATTTGGAATATTTTATTTGAGGAATCAATATTAAACAATACAAAAGGATGTAGGCCTGGATAAATGGGATTGCTCCAAACTGGTTTTCAATAGAAGGGTGCAGTATTAATGAAGCCGGATTGATATTCAAATATTAGGATAATAAAATCATGCAATATCATTCTTATCCGCACTGTACTTTCTCCATTTATCAATTACCGCAAGCATATCCCCCGGTAAATCACTTTCAAACAGTATGGGCTGTTTGGTAGTGGGATGAATAAAGCCAAGCTCCTTGGCGTGTAAGGCCTGCCGTTTGCAAAGGGAAAAGCAGTTGTCAACAAACTGTTTGTATTTGGAAAATATGGTACCCTTTACGATTTTATCACCTCCATAAATTTCATCGTTGAACAAAGGGTGGCCAATGTATTGCATGTGTACACGTATCTGATGGGTGCGACCGGTTTCGAGGCGGCATTCCACGAGCGTTACATAATTAAATCTTTCCAGCACTTTATAATGCGTGACGGCTTCCTTTCCATGCTCTCCATCAGGGTAGGTGGTAAATAATTTTCTAAACCGCTGATGCCTGCCTACATGGCCGGTAATGGTACCTTCATCCTCTTCAAAATCGCCCCACACCAAAGCGATATACCTGCGGTGGACGGAATGGTTGAAAAATTGTTTGGCAAGGTCTGTCATAGCCTTGGGCGTTTTCGCAAGCACCAACAGGCCCGTAGTGTTTTTATCAATACGGTGTACCATGCCAAACCTGGCCAATCCGCTCTCTTCGATATCAGGGTTTTGTTGTTTTAAATACCAGGCAACCCCATTGATCAAGGTACCGCTATGGTTACCACTTCCGGGATGTACCACAAGACCGGCGGGTTTATTTATCAGCAATACATCATCATCTTCGTAAGCGATATTGAGCGGGATGTTTTCAGGAACTATATCATTTGTTTCGGGATGGCGGTTGGTAAACACGGTGATCCTGTCATAAGGCCTTACCTTGTAATTTGTTTTAACTGGTTTATCGTTTACCAGCACCATTTCATTTTCAATACCCTGCTGTATTTTATTTCTGGTAGCCCCTTCAATCCTGCTCATCAAAAATTTATCAATACGCAATGGCTCTTGTCCTTTGGGAATTTCAATTACCAACCGCTCATATAGTTCTTCACTTTCCTGCAGTTCATCTTCCACTGTTGTCAGTTCGTTTGTCATGCTTAATTATTTAATTGTTTCGCATTCAGATCAGTCAAGCATTCATGAGAAATGCATCACCTTATTCCTTCTGCCTTTCACCTTCTCTCTTTTCAATTATCTTTGCAAAATAAATCAATTACATTGGATAAGCAGTTGGTAACATTCAAAGATTTAGGGATCATTGATTATAAAACAGCCTGGGATTACCAGGAAAGTTTGCTTCAGGAGAATGTAAAACTGAAGTCGGCTATTACCAAACAACGGGCTATAAAGGATGAAGCCGGGCATGTTGATAAATTAAATATAAATAGCAGCCCATTGTCAACCACGCATTATCTTCTGCTATGTGAGCACCCGCCCGTATATACGCTGGGCAAAAGCGGGCATGTGGAAAATATCCTGATAAGTGAAGCGGAGATGGAGCATAGGGGCATTCAGTTTTTTAAAACCAACAGGGGCGGTGATATTACTTTTCACGGGCCACAACAAATTGTAGGTTATCCAATCATTGACCTTGAAAAATTTTATACGGATATTGGCAGGTATTTAAGGGAACTGGAAGAGGTAATAATGCTTACGCTTGCTGAATTTGGCATAATGGGAAAGCGGAGCAAAGGCGAAACCGGAGTTTGGATAGAACCCGATATTGCCGGCAGAGAGAGAAAAATTTGTGCCATGGGCGTACGCTGTAGCCGGTGGGTTACCATGCATGGGTTTGCTTTAAATGTAAATACGGATTTAAGTTATTTTGATAATATTATCCCCTGTGGAATTGAAAATAAAAAAGTTACTTCGATAGAAAAAGAGTTGAATAGAAAAGTTGATTTAGATGAAGTAAAAGAAAAAATTCAACACAATTTTGAGAAAGTATTTAATGTGCGGCTAAATCTAAATACCCGGTATTAAGTACCCGGTACCCGGTTTTTATTTGTACCGCTGCTCCCTGCCATTATTTCCATTTTTGCCATCTTTTGGAATATAAAATTTAAAATTCTCCAGCAATATATCATAATCGTACAAATTATATTTAAACCATCCGGCATGAATGAAATTTACTTTATCCAGGATCAGGTAAGGCTCCTTGAGGCCGTGTAACTCAAACAGGGGTTTGTCTCCTTCATCAAAAAATTTAATGGAGTATTTTTGGGTGGCGGCATTGGGCAGACTTATAATTACATTATTATCCTTACCGGTAAATACAAATTTGCTGGGAACGAAAGCAGGAGGTTTCACTGGCTTTACAATTTCTTTTTTATCTTCAGTTTCTTCTTTTAATACTTCTGTTTTTTCTTCCGTCACTTCAGTTACGGCTTCCCGTATAGTGTCTGTCACCGGCCTGTAGGAGCGGCTAAATAAATAATCCCCGCCATCAAATGCGACAAATACCCGGTAGAACATTTTACCATCCGGTGATTTACTATCCACAAACCCGTTCTCCTTATTCATTGGGTTCAAAACACTACCAATGGTAGTAAATCTTTTTATGCTATCGGCGGACCGTTGAATATTAATATTATTTATTTTAGCTCCATAACCGTTTTTCCAGCTAATGATTATTTTACCGCTAATGTTTTTTACGGAAATTGAAGGAAGCGTATCCTGGGCATAAATATTTCCGGTGAAGGCCGTACAATACAGGGAGAGGGCGAAAATAAATTTAAGCATAAAAAATAAACGCGGGATTGAATAAAAACCTGTGGCAGCAAAGATAACAACTATGACTATTGATTTAAAAAACTAAAGTGCCGGATTGCAGCGATTGATTGCCTTGCAAACCACCTGTATGAATGCATATTATTTTACTGCCGTTTGGAAAATAATCTTTTTTGATGCTATCAATTATTCCAAACATCATTTTACCCGTGTAAACAAAATCGGTTGGTAG
>JAVHOI010000372.1:6630-8090 GCA_036169975.1 Ferruginibacter sp.
GGCGCTTTGTAAAAAATAATGCAGTTTAAATAATTTATTACCCGAAACCACCGGGTGTATGGTATCTAACCTCAGTACGGACAAGTGTACCTGCTTTTGATCAAACAAATCATCGGATAGGTTTTCGGTTACAATATTTGAAGTGGAAAAAAGCATTTTTTTTAATTATTAACTGATTAGGTTATTTTCGCTTACGCAAAATTGCGGTTTTAATCAACAATCTACATTTAAAAATGAAACCAACACTTTTAATATTAGCCGCCGGAATGGCTACCCGCTATGGAAGTATGAAACAAATACAATCTTTTGGCCCATCAGGAGAAACGATTATGGATTATTCTATTTATGATGCTATCCGTGCAGGTTTCGGCAAGGTATCCTTCATTATCCGGGAAGATTTCGCGGAAGAATTTAAAGCCATTTTCGAACCTAAACTAAAAGGAAAAATCGAAACGGAATATGTTTATCAGGCAAAGGATGCATTTTTACCCGATGTAGCAATACCTGCCGAAAGAACGAAGCCCTGGGGCACAGCCCATGCGGTATTATGCGCTAAAGAGGCGATAAAAGAACCCTTTGCCGTAATCAATGCGGATGATTTTTATGGTAAGGATGCTTTTGAAAAAGCGGCCGCCTTTTTAATAAATGAATGTAAAGAAAATACCTATTCTATTATTGGTTACGAACTGGCAAAAACCCTTAGCGATAATGGTACGGTAAGCAGGGGCGTGTGTGAAGTAGATGAAAACAGCAATCTGGTCAGCATTAAGGAACGGACAAAAATTTATAGGGAAGGCGATAAAATTGTTTACGAAGAAAATGATGGTAAACACGAAGTACCATTCGATTCAAGTGTGTCCATGAATTTCTGGTGTTTTCCTCCTACCATGTTCGGGGCTACCGAAAAACTATTTCATGATTTTGTAAAAGCGAATTATAAGGATATTAAAGCGGAATTTTTTATACCGCTACTTGGCGATGATTTTGTACAAAATCAACACGGTACCATAAAAGTGATACCTACCTCCGCACAGTGGTTTGGGGTCACTTACAAAGAAGATGCGCCAATTGTGAAAGCCAGTGTTGAAAAGCTTGTGGCCGATGGGGAATATCCGGTATCACTTTGGGCATAAGGCTTCCACTTATTAATTTTATAATTTAATTGTAAAATATTTTTTAAGGCAAGTAAACAGCATTTTCGAAAAGAATAATTCTTTTTGAAAATGTTGTTCTCATTAGTGCATTAATGGGAGTTAGGGTAAATAAAAAAAGCGGATCAGTTTTAGTGATGCCGCCTTAATCGTTTTAGGGGTTTAATATATTTATTTAATTTCCTACCACCATAAATACAAACTCTTCCATTTTATTTACCTGCTGTTCCCTGTCTAATTTTTTCAGGTCAGTGTTGGCAGGGGTTTTAATTACTTCGTATTTATCATTCATTTTTTTCAATTTCTCCA
>JAVHOI010000373.1:0-8063 GCA_036169975.1 Ferruginibacter sp.
TGGTCAATTCCCCAACTGCATAAAGCCTCGAACGTTAGGCTCCATTTGCACTATTTTGGGCATTTTTTCTTAACTTTTTAACATGGACATTAAGGATATAATAAATATTGATCCTGAGATTTTAGGCGGACAGCCAGTTTTTACAGGAACACGAGTTCCAGTAGAGACCCTTTTTGATCATTAAGTAGCCGGAGTTTCATTAGATGAATTTTTAGATGATTTTCCTGGCGTTTCAAAAGAGCAAGCAATTTCACTGCTTGACATAGCAAGTAAGCTTTTAACTTCTAAAAACGTGGGAAGCATTTAGAAGTTGTTGCTTGACGAAAATTTACCACTTATGCAATTGCGAAGAGCAGGTGACACCATTATTATAACCTATTACAGGGATCATGAAAAACTAAACCCCAAACAACATTTTGAAAACTTACCACACATTCTTGAATCTGAAGGAGTCTGCCCTAAAATCCCATGGCTTTTTGATTTTAAATTGGACTTTAGATCCGATAGCTATCGAATCAAATAAAAACTAAAATAAATAGGGCCAATAAAAAGGCTGACAGCTATCGGGAGGAAATGCGTCCATTAAAAATATTCAACCTCATTTACTATCTTTTTTCAATAAATTTGCAACATGGATTTTTTTACACACTTTGGCCGTTACCTGATTATGTTAAGAGGCATGTTTACAAAGCCGGAGAATTACAAAATGTATTGGAAAGAATTTATGCACCAGTGTACGGATATCGGCGTTGGCTCATTAGGCATTGTCTCCATCATTTCCGTTTTTATTGGCGCTGTTAGTGCGGTACAAACCGCTTATCAGTTGGTAAGCCCTATTATTCCAAAAACTACTATTGCACAAATTGTGAGGGATACTGTAATCCTGGAGTTTGCACCCACCCTGGTTTGTATTGTTTTGGCCGGAGTTATTGGCAGCAAAATTGCAAGCGAACTGGGAAATATGAGAGTGAGTGAGCAGATAGATGCATTGGAAATAATGGGTATCAATACCAGGTCGTATTTAATAATGCCGAAAATTGCCGCCGCATTGCTCACCATCCCTTTACTTGTGGTTGTATCAATGGTGTTGGGGATTTGGGGAGGCCGGCTTGCAGGCACCGCATCCAATATAATTTCAACAGATACTTTTGACAGGGGGCTACTTGAAAAATTTGTGCCCTACAATGTAACCTTCGCCCTCATTAAATCTTATACATTCGCATTTATTATTAGCAGTATCCCTTCCTATTATGGATATTATGTAAAAGGCGGCGCTTTGGAAATTGGCCGGAGCAGTACCAAAAGTGTGGTGGTTAGTTGTATCATGCTGCTGTTTGCCGACTATGTTTTGACGCAAGTATTATTAAATCCCGCCACCTGATTATATGATTGAATTCAAAAATATACATAAGCGTTTTGGTGAAAATGTAGTGTTGACTGATGTTAGCCATGTAATGCAAACCGGAAAATGCAACCTCATCATTGGTACCAGCGGAAGTGGTAAGACCGTATTACAAAAATGCCTGGTAGGTTTATTTGAACCCGACAGTGGTGAGATTATTTATGATGGCAGGAGCTTTACGGAAATGACGGATGAAAACAGGAAAGAGCTGCGCCAGCAAATAGGTATGCTGTTTCAGGGCTCCGCATTATTTGACAGCATGACGGTGGAACAGAATGTAATGTTTCCATTGGATATGTTTTCTAAAATGAACCTGGGGGAAAAACAGAAACGGGTAAACGAAGTGCTGGCAAGGGTAAACCTGGAAGATGCCAACAAAAAATTTCCCGCCGAAATAAGTGGTGGCATGAAGAAAAGGGTGGGCATTGCCAGAGCCATCGTTCTCAATCCAAAATATTTATTTTGCGATGAACCCAACTCGGGCCTCGATCCGCAAACCAGCATGGTAATAGATAAACTCATTTACGATATCACCAAAGAGTTCAATATGACCACGGTAATCAATACGCATGACATGAACAGCGTAATGGAAATTGGTGAAGATATTTTATACCTGTTTGAGGGTAAAAAGGAATGGAATGGCAACAATGAAGAAATTATTTTTTCAAAAAACGAACGGTTAAACGCCTTCATATTCGCTTCCAAATTTTTACAGGATGCCAAGGACATGCGCATGCTGGAATCCAAAGGGATCATCGCGGATGACAGGGATATGGAGGAGATGATGAAGAACGGGGATGAAATAAAATAATGGGGTGATTGGATAATATGAAAGTGTGAAAATTTTATAATCGCTGATTTTTAAATTTGCCAATTCCCTTTTATCAATAACCCATCTAACCTATCTTTGCGAAAATTCTTAATTTCTAATTCTAAATTTTTAATTAATCCCAATGTCAGTTCTCGTAAATAAAAATTCAAAAATAATTGTACAGGGCTTTACCGGTACCGAAGGTACTTTTCATGCCACCCAAATGATAGAATACGGCACCAACCTGGTGGGCGGTGTTACACCCGGTAAAGGTGGAAGCAGCCATTTGGAAAAGCCCGTGTTCAATACGGTGGCCGATGCGGTAAAAGCGACCGACGCTGATGTAAGCATTATTTTTGTTCCTCCCGCTTTTGCCGCGGATGCTATCATGGAAGCCGCGGATGCGGGAATCGCTTTGGTGATCTGTATTACGGAAGGCATCCCTGTACAGGATATGGTGAAGGTGAAAAATTATTTACTGGATAAAGATACCCGCCTGATTGGGCCTAATTGCCCCGGTGTAATTACCTCCGATGAATGTAAAGTGGGCATCATGCCGGGCTTTATTTTCGTGAAGGGAAGAATTGGTATCGTTTCAAAAAGTGGTACGCTTACCTACGAAGCCGCCGACCAGGTAGCAAAAGCGGGCTTAGGTGTTTCCACCGCTATTGGTATTGGTGGCGATCCCATCATTGGTACCACTACCAAAGAAGCAGTTGAATTATTCATGAACGATCCGGAAACCGATGGTATAGTGATGATAGGTGAAATTGGTGGTGGCATGGAAGCCGAAGCGGCGCATTACATTAAATCAACCGGCAATAAAAAACCAGTGGTTGGTTTCATTGCCGGACAAACCGCTCCTCCGGGTCGGCGTATGGGCCATGCAGGCGCCATTGTTGGTGGCGAAGATGATACCGCCGCGGCTAAAATGAAAATCCTGGCAGCGTGTGGTATCCATGTGGTGGCAAGTCCGGCGGATATTGGAAAGACAATGGCGGAAGCAATGAAGAAATAGTGTGCAACCTGTCGTCAAATTAAAAAACATTTTTGTCCCCGGCCTTTGCCGGGGATTTTGTTTTTAGTCAATCCAACAACATACTTAATGATAGCTAATGAAAGGAGATATATAATCCGCAGGAGTAAATTTCATTCGCTGCCAAAAATAATTTTCATCACGGCTTCGTAATAAAAGGAAATAAAATCAACCAGGCGACAAATAAATTTTTTGTTAAATCCTAACTTTAAAATCTTAAAAAAAAAGGACTGTTTATGTAAACCTAATAGTTTTTACATCTTTAAACCAACAATTACCCCCTGTAGATTTTATTATGCTGTTTCAACAATTTGTATCTTGTAACTAAAAACGGACGACTATGTTTTTAAAGAAAATATCCCTGTTGGTATCGCTATCAACAATACTTTCATCTGCTCTTATGGCACAATCAAAAAACGACTATTCAACCAACTGGAAAAGAGTGGAAGCCTTTGAAAAAAAAGGACTTACCAAATCGGCCATGCTGGAAGTGATGGCGATCTATAAGCTATCCATTAAGGACGACAATGATGCACAGCAAATAAAAAGTTGCATGTACCAGATCAAATACAGAAATATGGTGGAAGAAGACAGCCGGGAGAATAATATTTTTTTTGTAGATACTTTAATTGCAAGAGCAAAATCACCGGCAAAAAATATTTTGCAAAGTATGCAGGCCGAATTGCTATGGCAGTACCTGCGGAATAACCGGTACAAATTTTACAACCGTACCAAACTGGCGGAAGAAAACAGCAAAGACATCAGTACCTGGAGCCTGGATAAATTGCATGCTGCCATTTCGGGGCTTTACAATACATCTCTTATAAACGAAAACACTTTAAAAGAAACCAGGCTTGATGGATTTGATCCTGTCATTATTAAGGGTCAAAATACCCGGCAACTCCGCCCCACTCTCTTTGATTTTTTAGCCCACAGGGCTTTGGAATATTTTATGAATGATGAGCGTGACCTTACCCAACCCGCTTATAGTTTCACCATCAATGATCCAAAAGTATTTGCACCTGTTGATGAATTTGTACATGTCTTTTTTGCAACTAAAGATACGGCATCCCTACAGCATAAAGCAATTGTGTTATTACAAAAAATATTGCTGTTCCATTTAAACGATACCAGCAGCAATGCCTTACTGGATGCTGATTTGATCCGGTTAAATTTTGTAAATCAATATTCGGTAAATGAAAACAAAACAAAATTATATGAAGCAGCACTAAAAAATATTGAAACAAAATATGATGGAAATCCAGGCGTTGCGCAGGTCATGTATTTAAGGGCGGATATTTATTTTATCAGGGGATTGAATTTTGTACCATTTACCAAAACAGACAATCAATATGAAATAAAAAGGGCTAAAGAAATATGCGATGATGTAATTAAACGTTTTCCGAAAACGGAAGGCGCCGTTAATTGCATAAATCTTCTAAACCAAATTTTACAGCCTTTGCTCAAACTGGAAACAGAGAAAGTAAATGTTCCCAACCAACCATTCAGAACACTGGTGAATTACAAAAATGCCAAAACGGTTTATTTAAGGATTATTAAAACTTCCAAAGAAGATATAAAAAAAATGGATCATCGTAATTACGATAAATTATGGGAAGATATGGTTGCGTTGAAATCAACAAGGAGTTGGAATGTGAACCTGCCCGGCTCACTGGATTACCAGCCCCATGCCGCGGAAATAAAAACGGACGCATTACCCAATGGAATGTATTTTATCCTGGCAAGCCTAAATGAAAACTTTTCCCTGAAAAAAAATATCCTTGCCAGGCAATTGATTTACGTAAGCAATATCAGTTATGTACACAACAGCGACAATGAATATAATGTATTGCACCGCGAAAACGGGCAACCATTGCCAAATACGCAGGTACAGGTTTGGGAAACCAAATACAATTATAACACTAATCAGAATGAAGAAATAAAAACGGAGCATTACATCACTGACAAGAATGGCTATTTTAAACTAAAAGAAACAAAAGAATACAGAAGTTTTTTATTGCAGATGAGCAATAATACTGATGAACTATTTTTGGATGAAAATAATTATAGCAATTACTATAACAGTTATGAACAGGAGCCAAAACCTGTTACGATTTTGTTTACGGACCGTTCCATCTATCGCCCCGGCCAAACAATTTATTTTAAAGGCATTGTTTTTAAAAAAGGGGATAAACCTGCTGAAACAACCGTTATGACTGGTTTTACATCCACCCTGCTTTTAAAAGATGCAAACGGGCAAAAAGTAAGTGAGCTTAAAATGACAACCAATCAATATGGTTCTTATCATGGCTCATTCAAATTGCCTGAAGGTTTATTGAACGGCCAGTTCTCCTTATACGATGAAACTACCAATGCCACGCAATATTTTAATGTGGAAGAATACAAACGGCCAAAGTTTTTTGTTGAAGTAAAAAAACCTGAAGGGACTTATCGCCTGTTCGACAGCGTGAAAGTAATCGGCACCGCCAAAGCTTACTCTGGAAATAATATAGATGGGGCAGCCGTAAAATACCGGGTGGTTCGCAAAGTGCGATACCCCATCTGGTGGGGCTGGGATTATGGCCGTAAAATAATGCCTCCCGGCAGATCTTCCAGGGAAATGGAAATTACCAATGGAGAAACAATTACCGATACCAAAGGTGAATTCAATATTTCATTTAAAGCATTGCCGGATGAGAGCATCGATAAAAAAAATCAGCCAACTTTTTATTATGAAGTAAATGCGGATATTACCGATATAAACGGCGAAACAAGGAGCGGCGAAACATCCATCACGGTGGCTTACCAGGCTATTCAGCTAAATATTGAGATAGCAGATAAAATAAATGCGGACAGTTTGAAAAATTTAAAAATCCGTTCTTCCAACATCAATGATATTTTTGAAAAAGCGCAAGTGAATGTGACCATTCAAAAAGTACAATCACCCAATAAAATTTTCCGTGAAAGATATTGGGAAATGCCCGACCAGTTTGTAATGAGCCGGGATGAATACTATGGCTATTTCCTTTACGATGTTTACAAAGATGAAGATCAGCCAGGCAACTGGCCCTTAGGTGAAAAAATTGCGGATAAAACCGATTCAACTAAGTTGAATGATCAATGGCCAATGATGAACCTGCCACTGACAACCGGCTGGTATAAAATTGTGGCTGCCACCAAAGATAAATTCGGGGAAGAAGTACTTGCGGAAAAATTCATTTTAATTCAAAAAACGATGCAGGATAATTCATTAGCATCAACTCAGATTCCTGTAGAAGTAATAGCCGAAAAGAATGTAACCGAACCCGGACAGGAAATCAAATACACCATCAACACCGGTTTCGAAAATATATGGCTGATACATTCTTTGAGTAAGATGGATAAAACAAATGCTACTACCTATCAAATTATTAAACCCAATCAGCCTTATCAAAATAAAATCGGGGTAAATGAAAATGACCGGGGCGGCATGGCCATGAGCTATGTTTTCGTACAACATAACCGTATTTATAAAGGAGAAGAAAATTTTTCCATCCCCTGGAATAATAAAGATTTAACGATCAGCTACCAAACGTTCAGGGATAAAATATTACCCGGGAGCGAAGAAAAATGGACGGCAAAAATTACAGGTAGCAAAGGAGAAAAAGTAGCCGCGGAGATATTGGTAAGCATGTACGATGCAAGCCTCGATCAGTTTAAACCACACAACTGGGATGCATTGAACATTTGGCCTGGGTTGGGTAACAGAGTAAGCTGGAGCGGGAATGGATTCAGTGCGGTTAATTCGGAAGAATATAACAAGCAACTGTATAATTATATTCCGCTTCCCTCAAAATTGTATGATAAATTATTATTCATTGGTGGCAATTTTTATACTGCAGATGAAGTGGTTGTAGTTGGATATGCAAGCTCAAAAAAAATAAGCCTAACTGGAAGTGTAAGTACTGTTGACAATATGGAATTGAGATCAGCCCCAGCACCAAGTCAAATGATAAGGGGAAAAGTTGCAGGAGTTCAATTAGAAGGCAATAAGAAAATAATGGCCGACTCCACAGCAATAACAGAAAACAACCCGGTTCAAATACGCAAAAACTTCAATGAAACAGCTTTCTTTTTCCCGGATTTAACAACTGATTCGGCTGGTAATGTTTCGTTCAGTTTTACTATTCCCGAAGCATTAACCAAATGGAAATTGATGAGCTTTGCGCATACCAAAGAATTGGCAAACGGGTATTTAGAAAAAAAAGTGGTCACACAAAAACCACTGATGGTGCAGCCCAATGCGCCACGCTTTTTGCGGGAAGGCGACCGCATGGAGTTTAGCGCTAAAATTGTAAACCTCAGCGAAAACGAAATTACCGGCACAGCGCAATTGGAATTAATGGATGCCGCCACCAACAAACCAGTTGACGGCTGGTTCAAAAATATATTCCCCAACCAATATTTTACGGTAGCGGCAGGTCAAAGTGTAGCCGTAAAATTCCCCATGGAAATCCCATTCAACTTTAATTCCGCATTAACTTACCGCATAACAGCAAAGTCAACTTCAGCAAACACTCCGAATAACGCTCCACTTGCAAGCAGGGATGGAAGTAGTTTTTCTGATGGCGAAGAATCTGCCTTACCAGTTTTATCCAACCGAATGCTCGTAACCGAGAGCCTGCCCCTGAATTTACGAAACACCAATAAAAAGGATTTTAAATTTGAAAAACTTCTCAAAAGCGGGAGCAGCAATTCTTTGGCCAATTATGCATTAACCGTGGAGTTTACCTCCAATCCGGTTTGGTATGCGGTACAGGCATTGCCTTACTTAA
>JAVHOI010000374.1:0-8025 GCA_036169975.1 Ferruginibacter sp.
GGTGAGTCACCCCCAAAGGGTGACTCACCAAGCCAAAACTTTAATGCGCCTCCAGCCAATTTTTCCCCACACCGATCTCCGCATCGGTTGGTACTTCATTTGGCAAGGTCAATGCGGTTTGCATGCAGTTTAATATTATCGGCTTTATCAGTTCCACTTCATCCTTATGCGCATCAAACACCAGTTCGTCGTGCACCTGCAATAACATTTTTGATTTAAAGTTTTGGGCAATGAATTCTTTATGGATTTTTATCATCGCCAGCTTGATCATATCGGCGGCGGAGCCTTGTATGGGCGAGTTAATGGCGTTCCGCTCCGCAAAACCACGTACGGTAAAGTTGGCCGAATTGATATCCCTTAGCCAGCGCTTGCGGCCCATCAGCGTTTCTACATAACCGGTTTCTTTGGCGAAGTTGATGGTGTCATCCATATACTTTTGGATGTTGGGGAATTCCTTTTTATAATTTTCAATGATCTCCTTTGCTTCGGTCCTTGATATGCCGAGATTTTCCGCAAGCCCGAATGCGCCCTGGCCATAGATGATCCCGAAATTCACACTTTTCGCCCGATACCGCATTTCCTTCGTTACCGCGGATTCTTCCACATTAAATACTTTTGCCGCCGTGGCGGTATGAATATCCTTCCCCGTCTTGAATGCCTCGCACATGTTTACATCGCCGCTGATGGCGGCAACAATGCGCAATTCGATCTGCGAGTAATCGGCAGAAATTAATACATGGTTTTTATCCCGTGGAATAAATGCCTTCCGGATCTCCCGGCCCCTTTCGGTACGCACCGGGATATTTTGCAGGTTTGGATTGGTGCTGCTAAGCCTGCCCGTTACCGCTACCGCCTGTGCATAATTGGTATGTACCCTGCCGGTTTTTTTATTGATCAGCAGGGGCAATGCGTCTATGTAAGTATTCTTTAATTTTGTCAATTCACGGAAAGCTAAAATGTCGTCACATATTTTATTTTGATGAGCAAGTTTTGCCAATACATCTTCGCCCGTTGCATACTGTCCCGTCTTGGTTTTTTTCGCTTTTGGGTCCAGCTTCAGTTTTTCAAACAATACTTCCCCCAATTGTTTTGGGCTTGCCAGGTTAAACCGGACGCCTGCCTGTTCATACACGCTTTCCTCATTTATTTTTGCTTCCACTTCCAGTACCTTACTATATTCCTTTAAGAAATTCTCATCAATCCTGATACCCTCAAACTCCATATCGGCCAATACTTTCACCAAAGGGTTTTCTACTTCATAAAATACTTTTTCTACTTTTTTTATTTTTAGCCGGGGTAAAAAAACATTTTTTAATTGCAGTGTAATGTCGGCGTCTTCGGCGGCATATTCTTTTATTTTATCCAGGTCCACATCTCTCATGTTTCCCTGCCCCTTGCCCTTTTTGCCAATCAATTCCGTAATGGACACCGGCATATAACCGAGGTATTTGGCGCTCATGGCATCCATATTTCTTTTTCCTTCCGGCTCCAGTACGTAATGGGCGAGCATGGTATCAAAAATATTCCCTTTCAATGCAAAGCCATACCACTTCAACATCAACAGGTCGTATTTAATATTCTGGCCAATCCATGTTTTGGAAGCATCATTGAATAAATGCTGAAACCTGCTTAAAAGTTTTATACAACCTTCCCTGTCAACAGTACAAGGAACATAATATCCTTCGCCAGGCTTAACAGAAAAACTTAAACCCACCAGCTCGGCTTCATTCGCATCAAGCCCGGTTGTTTCCGTATCAAAACATATTTCAGCGTGCTTAAGAAGTTTATCATTTAATTCATTAATTTCCTCTTCCGTATTTATTAAAAAGTAATGGTGCGGTGTGTTGTTGATATTTTTATCTGCCACCAGATCATTACCAGCGCCAATTTCAGCTTCTACAGGTTTTGATCCATTCATTTTTTGCTCAACATCGTTTCCAAATAAATCAAGCTGGCCACCTGCCGCCGCGGGGCTTGTTGTTATCGGCTCCACATTACCGTTAGCCACATCCAACACTACTTCTTCTCCTAAAATCCTTTTGCTCATGGCCTTAAATTCCAGTTCAATAAATACCTCTTTCAGCGCTTCCCTGTTCATTTCTTTTATCCTGAAATTTTCCTCATGAAATTCAGTAGGCACATTGGTGATAATGGTGGCTAATTTTTTACTCAGTACCGCCATCTCTTTGCCGGCCCTTACTTTTTCACCAACCGACCCCTTTATTTTATCCGCATTCTCCAGTATGTTTTCCAATGTTCCATATTCGCCCAATAATTTTGCGGCTGTCTTTTCGCCAATACCTTTTATGCCCGGAATATTATCCACCGCATCTCCCATCAAACCGAGAATATCAATCACCTGGCTAACATTTTTTATTCCCCATTTGGCACATACTTCAGCAGGGCCCATTATTTCTATGCTGCCTCCCTGGTAGGGTGGTTTGTATATTTTAATATTTTCGGAAACCAGTTGACCGTAATCTTTATCGGGAGTAACCATAAAAACTTCATAACCCACTTTTTCCGCCTGCTTTGCCAATGCGCCAATTACATCATCGGCTTCGTATCCATCAATTGCCACCACGGGTATATTCAGCGCTTCAATAATCCGCTTTATATCGGGCACTGCCGATAAAATATCTTCGGGGGTTTCCTGCCGGTTGGCTTTGTAATCCGCAAAATCCGTATGGCGTTCCGTTAGGGCGTGCGTATCAAAACACACGGCCATGTGAGTAGGTTTTTGGTTATTGATGAGGTCAACCAAAGTGTTGGTAAACCCAAATTGCGCATTGGTGTTTCTGCCCTTGCTGGTAATACGGGGATTGCGGATCAATGCGTAATATGCCCTGAAAACAAGTGCGAATGCATCGAGAAGAAATAACTTTTTTTGCATGAGGTAAAAGTAAGCCTTTAATGTAAAAAGTAAAAATGCACCCAATCAGGTTATCCGGAAATTTGATATTAACCAAAAGAAAAGTCGTGCCGGGCAATTGGAATGGTTGAGAATTTTCTACCTCGGTTTCGGCTATGCGAAAGGGGCGGTGCTACGATAAAAATTGATTTTGTGCAAACAAATATTAAACAGGCCGGACTTTATATTGCAATTACCTTATCCATTAATTTATATAAAGTAATTATTAGTGATAAAAGTAAAAGCGTATTTATCAAATTCAAAGATTAATCATTCAATACAATAATCTCTATTGTTCAGGATAAAGAGCGATGGACAACACAAAAAAAATCCGTGCCTCAGCAAGGGCATCGTCCGCATTGATAACAGTGGAAGCGGCGTAGGTGGTATCCATGCAATTCATGCATCCCAATATGATATTTTCATTTTTAAAATTCAGTTTTCCGTTATTGTCCTTCAAGACCGAACCTGAATAGGCGGAATTTCCCCCATAAAATTTAAAGTCTTTCCCATTAAGCCTTCGCAATTCAAATAAACTCATACCGGCCCTGATCCCACTTTTAAAAACCCAACTATTTTCCGCGATAAAATTTTTATTCGCTATTGCACTTTCTAATTTTTGCTGCCCGCCAAAAAGAAGGTGGGCAATATTACATTTATTTATTTCATCTTTCCAGATAAAAACAACCTGCCGACTGGTATTCAAAAATAAAACCGAACATCTCACGATTTCATTTACGGAAAAATAATAAATATCATTTTTTACATTGTTTTTACCAAAAAAATACACCAGGCTTTCATGGGAAGTGAAAGCCAGCAAGTCATCCGCATAGTTTATATCTTTTAGGTGGGGAAATGTTTTTTTTTGCAACTGCAAACAGTAATTTTTTGTGCTGTCCATAGCAGTAAAATAGGTACGCAGCGTAATATCATTATGCTGAAATAACAAAGCCTGAGCAGGTAAAGAATCATCAGGTTGGTTACTATAGAAACCTGCTTTTTTGAATTGTGCTACCAGTTCTTTAAATCCGGGCAGGGAGGTAGTTTGGTAAGTGATAAAGAAATTTTCCCCTACATCGGATCTGTAAAAAGACCGTATGATTGTATCAGCATTCTTATTTTCCTTATCATTTGATTTTCTGAAATCAAACCTGCTCGTCACGGTATCAATAAGCTGGTCTTTACCGGCATAGGCATACCCCTTTCTTGATAAATAAATTTTCATTTTCGCTTTTGAAAAAGTTGTCAGGGACAGCAGGTTATCCATTGATAACTCCTGTGCGTTGGTTACCAATACCAACAGGCACAAAAAAGAAAAAAACGTAATTTTCTTTATCCTTATATTTACATTTCTATTCATCAAAAAAAGTATAATCGCTCACTCATTATTTAATATAGCAATGCGCCATTGCCGGCAATTGTGTAGTCCTGTAATTTAATTGATACCTTTCCATAAAACTATCATTTGGCCTGTTGGTTTCCCGGAAGGTGTATTCAGCAATACATCAAAACCTTGTATCAATAAATAAGGGTAGCATTGCACGCCAGGTAGGCCAGTCGTGTTTCCATTCGCTGCCCCATACGCTTAGTTCGTAATTAATACCTTTGTTGTACAGTACGCCGGCAAAGCCTTTGCCCGCTTCAGGATCTTCATAGTCGCCAGAGCCGGTAAGTATATGGATATGGCTGCTTTTACGGATCTGTTCCAAAATACCATGATCGGTGAGGTTGGGCATATAGTGCATTGGGGAATTATAATATACCTGCTCATCATAATAACCTTTGGTATATTCCGTAAGGTCGTAAACCCCACTCATTGCAATTACCCCATTAATAAGATCAGGGCGTTTTAAAAAAAGATTCATGCTATGCAATGCGCCCAATGACGCCCCGGAAATTATAACGGGAGTGTTCCAGGAGGTATTGGTTTTTATAAATGGAATTACTTCATTGTAGATATATTCATTAAATTGATTGTGGCGGATGGCCTTATGTTCACCTAACATATCATTATTCATCCAGCTTTGTTTATTGATACTGTTAACGGAAAATACTTTTATTTTACCTCCATTGATATACGGGCTCAGGTGGTCGATTAGTTGGAATCGTTCATATTCCAAATAATCCGCACCGGCGGTTGGTATCAGCAATAAAGCAAATCCATAATCGCCATATACGGCAATCGGCATATCCTGTTGCAGTGCAGGGCTAAACCAATTTGTTAGTTGTCTTTTCATAATATATATTTACCTTAACATTGGTCTTTTTAATTTAAATTCGACACCCGGCCGTAATGTGCAACCTGATTAAAATTTTTGTTTTGTAAGAAGAAATTTTATCTAAATTATTAAATTCCGTGTTATGATTCCAAAAATAAAATCTTCGCCGATATTAATTATCCTGGGGATTCTTTTTTATTCCTGCGAGAAAGAATACAGCCTTGAAGGGAATTCGGCAGGAGGTACAGCGGTATTTAGTTTTATTGGTTCACCCGGAGCCTGCACCAATGCAGTGGCTACCGGCACTTATGTGGCAGGGGCCTCTCTTGGGGCACCAAATGTTGTAACGCTATCCGTTGACGTTGCAACTTCAGGCACCTATACAATTACTACGCCCACTGTTAATGGAATTTCATTTACAGGGTCAGGCATCTTTACCGCTATTGGCCTTCAAACAATTTCACTTACTGGTAACGGCATTCCCACGGCACCGGGAACTTTTACATTTTCAACTGGTATTACCGGGTGTGCTTTTCCAGTCTCTATTTCGGGCAATGGGGGCAGTAGTGGGGGAACGGCTGTGTATTCACTTAATAATGCTCCGGGAAACTGCCTGGGTATTACAACAGGGGGCGTATATATTGCCGGCAGCGTATTAAATGCAGCCAACGCTGTTTCAGTTAGTGTGAATGTAACTACTATTGGAACTTATATCATCACTACCAATTCCGCCAATGGCATTTTCTTTTCGGGCTCTGGAAATTTTACCTCTACCGGGCTACAAACTATAACCCTTATCGGATCGGGTATCCCTTTGGTAGCAGGTGCATTTAATTATGTAGCTGGTACTAATGGTTGTACATTTTCCATTAGTGTAACCAATGGAGGCACTGCAACATTCACCTATGATGGGGCTCCCGGCTCCTGCACAAATATAACCCGGGGAGGAACTTATACTGTTGGTATTGCATTAACTTCTGCAAATAAAATAACAATTGATGTAAACGTTATAACTATTGGGAGTTATTACATTACAACCCCATTGGTGAATGGTTTTTCTTTTTCAGGCTCCGGTAATTTTCCAAATTTTGGCTACCAGGTAGTGACACTTACCGGAATAGGCACACCAATAGCTACAGGTGGATTTGTTTTTACACCCTCCAATAATGGCTGTCCATTTCAAATAACCGTATCACCCTGAATTATCATATCATTTACTAATTGCAAACGGGAGTTATTGGTCAAAACAGTATAATTTACCTTCCGGTGAGCCCGGAATTGAAAATGAAAATTATTGGGTAAAGGAACTGGTTTTACGGCATTATTGTAAGTAATTTTACAATAGATTACATTCCTGATTTCAGGATGTTTAAATAATAAAGGCTTTATTCCACCACCCCCTCTTTAATTTCCGTCCACAATTCATGATAACATTTTGCCGCATAACTGCTGCGGGCGAATTCTTCTATTGGCTGGCGATAGATCCCCATTTTTTCCACATCAGATAAATAGGGTATGTAATTCTGAAAAAACTTTTTGTCTTTATACAGATGTTCCATTATTTCATTGTGCATGTTCTTTCTAAGATCGGTCATGGTGAAAAAGCACATCAGTTTACTGCTGTCTAAATCCCTTTCTTTAAAATAATCTTTCACCATATTGTATGTGCGGATAGATAGGGTGGTGGGTATGATGGGCATTAGCACCACATCGGACGCATTGAAAATATTTTCGCTAAGTGTGCTAAATCCCGGAGGACAGTCAATAAAAATAAAATCATACTCCTCTTCAAATTGTTTTAATATCCCCTTTAACCTGTTTTTATTCCCTTTCATTTCTTCCAGCATAATGTCAAAACTCTTTGACGATGCGTCCGCCGGTATTATCTCCAGGTTTTCATAATTGGTAGCCATGATCGCGGTTTCCAGATTGGCATCCTTACTGATCAGTTTTTTTATCCCCTGGGTGTCTTTGGGTTTTATTTTATAGTAAAACGTGGTGGAGCCCTGGGGGTCAATATCCCACAACAAGGTTTTAAAACCGTCTTTTGCCGCTAAATAAGCAAAGTTTACACAACTGGCTGTTTTACCTACGCCACCTTTTAAGTTATAGAGCGCTACTGTAATCATAACAATTTTTTTTGAGTGATGGATAGGAAAGGTAGTAAATAATTTAAAAAAGCAAGACTGTTCTTTATTGATTTGAAAATTAATTTTCAGGATAACCGGATTTGGTCCCGGTTTTATCTCCTTTAATGAAACAAAGGAACAAGGGCTTTATTCAGCGCATCTAAAAATAAATTACACTGGATTTATAATATGAGATAATCCTAAAACAATTGAAGTTGTTAGTTTTGATAAAAAATATTGATACAATGAAAATTGAAATAATAAAAGGAGATATAACCAATATACAAACGGGTGCCATTGTAAATGCCGCCAATAGCTCGCTGCTTGGTGGTGGCGGTGTTGATGGCGCCATACACAGAAAAGGTGGTAAAAAATTATTGGCCGAATGTATTGAAATAAGGAACAGACAAGGAGGATGTAAAACCGGTGAAGCCGTGATTACGGGTGGGGGTTTGTTACCTGCAAAAAAGGTGATCCACACGGTTGGCCCGGTTTGGAATGGTGGAAATAATAACGAAGAGGTACTATTAGCTAACTGTTATAGGAATTCCCTGGCAATAGCTGTTGAAAATAATATTACAAGTATCGCATTTCCAAATATCAGTACAGGTATTTATCATTTCCCAAAAGATAAAGCCGCGGAAATAGCCTTTAATACCATTCGCGGTTTCGGGAACATTAATTTTTTTGAAAAAATTGTATTCGTTTGTTTTGATGAGGAAAATTACCGGTTATACCTGGATCAACTTTCTTCTTCATCGTATAG
>JAVHOI010000375.1:0-1718 GCA_036169975.1 Ferruginibacter sp.
CTACCGGCACCTGGTGGAAAATTTATCCCTATCTGGATTTGCACGGTTATATTCCCGCAAACTTCTATTACTACTCTTGTAGGATTCAAGATACTGTAGCTCTGTTTTTTTTAATTTAATAGATATAGATGATTTCATTTGTATTAATTTATAATACAAACTTAATGTTTCTAAATTAAATTGTCAATACACTAGGCGATACATCATCCAAAGTATCGTTGTTTTATTATCGATATTTGTAGGCCATATTATCAGCCCGCAAAGCTGGAAGAATTAAACACTATTTGCACTTCCTCCTTGGGGCTTATTTCCGATAACCTAAATTCCTGTATATATGCTGGCGCTTAAATGCAAAATCGGGAATGTATAATTGTAAAAACAGATGCTATTTTAATATAACTTTTTGAAAAATAATATCAACTACATGAAGTATAAAATAATTTTTCATTCTTTCCCTGAAAAAAATATTTTTTTTATTTTAATATTTAAAATATATAACTTAGTTTATTTAAAACCAAAATCTATATAATCTTTAAAGAATCTTTCAAACAGCAAGCCTCTCCGGAAAATTGAGTTTTATAATTATTTTATATAAATTCTTACAGTTCTCAATTCCCGCAACTGTAATTTTTTAGATAATAAAATAAAAACATGAAGAAGCTTTTACTTTTTTCGGTTATTATTTGTATTTCCTTTTTTAATATAGCCAATGCCTTTGATTTGTATTGGATAGGTAATAATGGAAATTGGAGCGATGGAACCAATTGGTCTACTTCTGGCGGGGGTAGTTCATGCGGCTGTGTACCTACATTAAGCGACAATGTATTTTTTGATGCCAGTTCATTTAGCGGCGGTGGTCAGACAGTAACCATCGACCAGGTAGCCTTCTGCAAATCCATGAACTGGACGGGAGCGGTAAGCAGTTCTACCCTTGGCGGAAGCCAGACGCTTAATATTTATGGTTCACTGATCCTGAATGCTTCGATGAACCTGACTTTTACCGGTAGCCTTTACTTTAAATCGAGCAGCATGGCCAATACGATTAAGACCTTTGGCAAGGTGATGCCCTCTTTGGTATTTGACGGGCCTGGTGGAGAGTGGATATTACAGGATAATTTTAGTACTTCATCCAGTATCCAACTTACCACCGGATCACTCAATACCAATAATGTAACGGTCTCTGCTGCGTACTTCAGTTCAACGGATAATGGTATACGTTCGCTGACACTTGGCTCTTCAACCCTTAATGTGAGCCTGGTCAGTTATTATACTCCTGCCTGGGAAGTATCCGGATCAAATGTTGCTGTGAATGCCGGTACATCAACCATTAATCTGACGGGTGCCGAACAACAATATGTAATGTTTAATGCAGGCGGGTTTACCTACTATGATGTAAACTTTACAAATCCTGCTAATACGCAAGCATACTTTCAGAGCGGCACTGCCAGTTTCCATGATGTAACGATTGCAGGCAGTGGCAGTATCAACGGTGATAATACATTTAATAACCTTACCCTGGGTACCAGTTCCACAACAAGTCTTGGCGGAACCCAAACCATCAACGGCACATTTACCTGTGATGGAACCTGTTCCAGCCCTGCTACGCTATCAGGGGGTACGATTAGTAAAGCTAGTGATACTGTTACGATCAATTATGTTCGGCTGCAGGGTGTAACGGCCAGCGGTGGAGCAACCTTTAATGCAAGAAGTTCAATTGA
>JAVHOI010000376.1:0-7990 GCA_036169975.1 Ferruginibacter sp.
AACCGGCCACCCCGACCTTGGCAAGGTCGTGCTCTACCAAATGAGCTACTTTCGCATTAAAAAATAAAAGAACTGTGGTTATTTTCCGTTACCCGTCTGAATATTTTCATCCGGGCGGCAAAAATAAGGTTTGTATTTGTACTATAAAATTTTTTATTTGTACTGCGGGTTATACAAAGTATTTTCTGGTACGTTTACTTCAGGTTTTCCCTTGTAGCGATGACTGTACATACCCATACAGCCCCCTAAAATAAAAGCTACCACCAAAAAAATCTGGCAAAAAAAGAGAAACCGCGAAGATGAGACCCAGTTGTGAGCAAAATCTTTGTGTTTGTTATCTATTACTTCGTATTCCATAAAAAGCTGTTTGCGATGGCAAAAATAAGTAAAGTGGTTCAAAATAAATTATTTGTTCCCGACAATTTCTGAAAACTTGTTTTTCTTTTTTACAAAATGCTGCCAAACTATTGAGGCAGGGTACCAGCCACTAATATTTTTATTATCAGGTGATGGGGAAACTGGATTCTTTTGATTAACCAGTAACCATTTAAAAAAATGTACATGCGCTTTTATTATCGCCACGAAAAATCCCGGGTTACCAGCCAGCAATCCTTTCCATCCCGCTAAGGCATCAAGTACCATCCTCAATGCAATGGTATAGATAGCAGTGGCAGCAGGCAAATTTTTCACCAGCATCACCAGGTTGTTCCTGAAATTAAGAAATGTTTTCAGGTTATTTTCTTTTGATAAAGTGCCCCCGCCAACATGATAAACAACGGAACCCGGCTGCACATACACTTTATACCCTGCCCGTTGCAGGCGCCAGCAAAAATCAATTTCCTCCTGGTGGGCAAAAAAGAATTCATCCAATCCACCCATCTCCTTAAAGATGTCAGCCTTCACAAACATAGCCGCGCCACTTGCCCAAAAACAAGCCGCCACACCATCGTATTGGCCCCTGTCTTCTTCCAGTATATCAAACACCCTTCCTCTTGCAAACGGGTACCCGAGCACATCAAGCCAACCACCACAGGCGCCGGCATATTCAAAACATTGCCTGTTTTGATAACCCAGGATTTTTGGCTGGCAAGCCGCGATAGCCGCATCATTTTCCATTAATGCAATCACAGGTTCTATCCAGCCCGGCGCTACCTCCACATCATTATTTAATAAAACATAATAATCACTTTTTACCTGCCTCAGGGCGGTATTGTACCCTTTGGCGAAACCTTCATTATGGGTATTGGCTAATATTTCCACCTGCGGAAAATATTGTCGTAAAAAATTAATAGAACCATCCGTTGAAGCATTATCGGCAACGATTACCCGCTTATTGGCGTACGTGGATGCCATTACGAAAGGAAGGAATTTTTGCAGTAAATCTTTCCCGTTCCAGTTTAAAATAACGATAGATACCAAGGGCGTTTTTTTGATACCAGCTTCATCAGCCGCATCGGCATCGTTGCATCGCAATCCGTTCATCTTTTGTACTACTATTTAGCTTTAATTACGTTTATATGGCGGCATACCCGGTTTTCACTTAAAGATCAAAAGTTGTCAACCTTCAACAACCCATTCATTTTTTTTATAAATCCTCTACCTGGGTTTTCAATACTAAAATGTACCACTTTGCACAAACATACTTCATTTCTTTTTGCTCATTTCTTATTTCTTAAATTACATTTGATAAAATGATTACACAATTATTTAACTGGCGCACAGCGCTGGCAATGGTTGCCATAGCCATTGTAACCGGCACGGTTTTTTATTCCAATTACCTTTCCAAAAAAATTGCCGCCGATGAAAGGGAGAAAGTGGATGTATGGGTTCAATCGCTAAAAACCAGGGCTAAGGCTACTGAGCAGGTAGCTTTGGATCTTACCAACGCCATCACTACCCGCAACACCACTATTCCCATTATTGAAACGGATGAATACGACAACCCGTCCGGGCAGGGTTTAAACCTTGATACGATGGAACTAAAAAGAGACACCGGTTATTTGCGTAAAAAAGTAAAGGAATTTAAAAGCCAGAACGATGCCATCGTTGTAGAAGTAAATAATGATCCGCTGATCATTAATAAATATTATTTCGGCGATTCCAAACTGCTGCGGGAAGTGAAGTACTACCCGCTTATCCAGCTTTTAATTGTAGCGCTTTTTATCCTGATTACTTTAATCGCCATCACACTCCGGAATAAATCAACGCAAAACCAGGTATGGGCGGGCATGGCAAAAGAAACGGCCCACCAGTTAGGTACTCCGCTCTCCTCACTACAGGGATGGGTGGAGCTTTTAAAAGAAAACGCCGATAGCGAAAAGATAGCCTCGGAAATGATCAAGGATGTGAACCGGCTGAAATTAGTAAGCGATCGTTTTAGTAAAATTGGCAGCACGCCACATCTGGAAGAATTTAATATCATCGTGCAAATAGAAAACATGGTAGCCTATATAAAAAGAAGGGCTTCCGAAAATGTAAGTTTCAGTATTTACAGCTATGATGAAAAAGAAATCAATGCCATGATCAGCGGCCCGTTGTTTGATTGGGTAATAGAAAATTTATTAAAGAACGCTTTGGACGCCATGGAAGGAAAAGGCAGCATCCAAATCAAAATAAAAAATGAAAACGCATCCGTAATTATTGATGTAAAAGATTCAGGGAAAGGGATAAGCAAACAAAATGTAGCCAGTATTTTTAAACCCGGCTTTACAACAAAAAAGCGTGGCTGGGGTTTGGGATTAAGTTTGTCAAAAAGGATTATTGAGCAATACCATAAAGGCGAACTGTTTGTAAAATATTCTGAGCCGGGTAAGGGGACCACCTTCAGGATTATACTAAAAAATAATATCAACAGGCCGCAATAATTTTAGGGTAGCCAGCCTTTTAATGGTTGGCTACCCTAATTTATCTTATTGACTTTTATTACCGTAAAATTTTTACATTTGCACTCCTCACGGGAATTGGCATACCAGCTAATTTACCGGATATTATCGCGGCGATGGCGAAATTGGTAGACGCACTACTTTGAGGTGGTAGCGCCCGAAAGGGCGTGGGAGTTCGAATCTCCTTTGCCGCACGATTTAAAAAAACCTTTCTGAATGGAAAGGTTTTTTGTGCGTTTATCCCCTGAATAATTTTTACCTTTTTTCGTTGTGGAAGCTGAGCAATGCCCTTCCATTTAAATTTTATAAGAGTGAAACCTGAAAAAGTTATTTTCTGAAACATGGCAATAAAATAAAAGACCGTCTTAAAATTTTACTTTTAAAACGGTCTGCACTTTCCGGTTACCTTCTACTAATATGAGTCAATCTCCTTTTTACTTCATTTCACTTTATCAGGAAATTACCGCTGTTTTCTTTCTTTTGATAAATCCAATTTCCCGGATTTTCCCGAAAACCAAAGCAACATGAATTTGAATCTGAAAAAGAAATAGTTCAACTCTTCAAAAAACATTTATTTAAAATACCAATACTTTTCCTGAATAAAGTCTTTCTCCTTTACTTTGTATGAAAAGAAGATACGTGCCTTTTTGAAATTGATTCTTTATCTGATAAGTACTGCCTTCTTTGGTTAGTATAACACTTTGTGAAGATATTTTTTTCCCATCCATACTATACAGTTCAATAGTACCGCTGCCAGGCACTGCACCTGAGGTTTGAACATAAATAGAATTCCCCAAAACATAATGGCGTTCTTTAAAGCCCTGATTCGAATTCAACTTAACGAGAATGGTTTTGTAGAAACTTTTTTGCCCGTCCTTATCGGTTTGTGATACACGATAATAGGTAATACTATAAGGCCGCTGATCAGCAAAAGAATAGTTTAGTTCAGCAGGACCAATTGCTTTAGTTGCACTTACAATAGTTAGTGTCTCAAAAATGTTACCATCCATGCTTTTTTCAATAGTAAAGAACCCATTATTCATTTCAGCGGAAGTACCCCATTCCAGCAATACGCTTTGCTGTACAGGCTTTCCGCGAAAATATAGCCAGTTTACCGGAAGTGTAGTACAGTTACCGGATGGAGATACAGCGCTTACGGTAGAGGTACTGTTTCCGAGTGATCCATTGGTGGTAAGTGCCCTGCCGTTAATTGCAACACCAGTGGCTAAGTTAACAGCGCCGTTGTTGCAAACAATCGTTCCATTGAAAATAGAATTAGTATTTATATCTACAGCGCCATCTACCATCCAGTAAACATTTTTTGCCTGGGTTCCGTTAATCAACAGGACTTTTGAATTCACACTTGTTCCAAGAGCGCCTTTTATTTTAATAACAAATACCGCATCGGCATTTCCCTCCGCATTCAGGTAAAGTGAATCCGTAAATGTGGTAGCCCCGTTCATGAGATAAGTATGTGGGGTAAGCACCAGGTTCCTTCCGAACTGTGCAGGATATAATAATATGATATCCTCAGGCAAGCCATTAAGATAAGTATATGCATTTAGCAGGTCCGCGGCAGCGGCATTGGTAGAACCATCTGGAATTGGATGAATAATTCCATTTACCAGCAATGGATTAAAGCCTGTGGTTAAACCTACGTTAGTTCCAACATCACCGGTAATATTGCTGACACCACTGTTTGTAACAGATCCGTTACCCGAAAATATTGCATAACAGGATACAGTAGCCAGGTTAGGAGCAATTGGGCCATTATGAACGGCACTTCCGCAACCTGTAGGGGTATAGGCAAGCACTCCATTAACGGTAACTGCGCCTGCAATAGAAAGCGCCCTTCCTTCCAATGTATCATTGGTATTCATGTGAATCGCGGCATTGTTGGCAATTATGGTTCCTCTCATAAAAGTTGCAGCAGCCATATTGATTTCTCCCTCCACTTTCCAAAATACGTTGCAAGCCAAAGCCCCATTTATCAATTTTATTTTTGAAGCCGCATTAGTGGAAAAAGCCGCCCCGATTTTAAAAATAAAAACAGCATTCGCATTTCCCTTTGCATCTAAAAAAAGATCTCCGCCTAAGGTAGTAACCGCGGCAATACTGTACACGCCTGCGATTAGTGTATCACCATTTCCCAGTAAAGGAGCCGGAAAAAAATTGGCTATCGCACTATTCAATTGGCCATAAGCTACCTGCAGATCCGCTGTAGCCGCTGCACTTGCACCATCACCATCATGCATCACACCATTTACATTTCCAAAGCCTGTACTGGAACCATTGTTGGTACCCACATTTCCGGTTATCTGCGAAATGCCGGTGTTGGTTACAGCTCCGTTAGTTGTAAAAAGTTCAAAATTGGCCGCCGTACCTAAAGCAGGTGCAGTCTGCGCAAAATTTATTTTCGGAAAAGATAATAATGCAACCGCGGTTACAAAAAAGAGTAAATTTTTTTTCATTTTTTTTAATTTGACTTTTATTTTAAAGTTCACCCTTCAAAGGTCAGAAGCTTTAGGCAGGCAATTGTTACACCCTTTTGTAAAAGGGTTACATAATTCACATGTTTTAATTATTACCCATACAAAGTTGCTTCTGATTTTTTTTGATAATCAAAGCGCTCATGCCGGACTTAGCTGCTTTTTAAATAAATTAATTTGAATAAGAAATAATTATTAATTGACGAAGGGAAATGAATAACTCATTTGAAATATAAGGGCTGATCGAATCTTTACAGACATAAAACGGAATGATTTCTGTTATTTCCAAACAAGGTTTCACCCACGGGATACTAAAAATGTGGTAATAAAAATTGGATGCTAAAGCAATCAAATTATTTTATGCAATCCCTATTGGTGTCGCAAAAACAAATTATGGTGATTTAACTTTCTTAATTATTTTTAAGGAAACAAAATATAATTGTGTAAATAGCAGGCTTATTCAAAACGTGAATGATTCATCATAAAAAATTACCTGATGTCGAATAATATAAAATGCCCCAACTGCGGCCATGTATTTGATGTGGAAAATGTACTGGCGGCTGATCTTGAAATAAAATATCAACAGCAATACCAGGACCGGCTGAACCAATCTTTAAATAAAGTGGAAGAGGACAAAAAAAAATTAGAAGAAGACCAGCAGCTATTTGAAGAAAAGAAAAAACGGGAAAATGAAATATTCGCCCAAAAACTACAGCAGGAAAAACTGAAACTGGAAAGGGAAATACAGGAACAGTTGAGAAAAAGCATATCCTCCGATTACGAAAACAAAATGCGGATGCTGGAAGATAACAATAAGGACAACGAAGAAAAATTGAAGGAAGCCCGTAAAAAAGAATTGGAATTTTTGCAAAAAGAACAACAATTGCAAAATAAAGAAGCAGAACTGGAATTGACTTTGCAAAAAAAATTACAGCAGGAAAGGGCCGCACTTTCGGAACAGATCCGCAGCCAGGAAATAGAAAAAAACGCGTTGAAAGAAAATGCCTTTCAATTGAAAGTAAAAGAATTGCAAATGCAGTTGGATGAACAAAAAAAACTGGCGGATGAAATGAAACGCAGGGCTGAGCAGGGATCCATGCAAAGGCAGGGCGAAGTACAGGAATTGTTACTGGAAGAGATTTTAAAAGAAATTTTTCCCTTCGACCTGATTGAGGAAGTAGGCAAGGGTGTGGAAGGTGCGGATTGCATTCAAACAATACGCAACAGCGGCGGCAGGGAATGTGGAAAAATTATTTATGAAAGCAAGCGTACAAAAACATGGAGCAATCACTGGATTGAAAAATTAAAAACGGATAAGCGAAACCGGGGAGCGGATGTAGCCATTTTGGTAACGCAGGTTTTTCCTAAAGACATGGAAAGGTTTGGCGAGAGGGATGGAATATGGCTTTGTAATTTTACTGAAGTAAACAGCGTTGCTTATTTAATCAGAAAAGGAATCATAGAAATATACGAGATGCAAAAAAGCGGTGAAAACAAAGGTGATAAAATGCAGCTCTTGTACAATTATTTAACAGGTATCGAATTCCGCGGACAGGTAGAAGCCATAGTGGAAGGCTTTGTGGCAATGAAACAAAGTGTAATAAAAGAAAGGATACAAATGGAAAAAATGTGGAAGGAAAGAGAGAAGCAACTTGAAAAAGTATTACTAAGTACAAGTGGCATGTATGGATCGGTAAAGGGCATTGCCGGCGCTTCCATTGGCGACATTCCATTGCTTGATGGAACCGATGAAAAATTATTGGAAGAGTAGCAGGCTTCAAAAAAAAATTACTCCATAAAGGCCTTTCTGAAATATTAAAATCCGCCAAATTTCCATTGAACAATCGGGTCACTTCCAGAAAGGTACAGGAGTTAACACCCACGAAACACAATAATTATTAAAGAATAAAAAACGCACCTGCAAATCAATTTTTCCACCTTTTAATATTGTACAGTTTGCAATTCCATCATTGCCATTTACAATCATATTAACTAACATCAGGTGCTTTATAAAATCAACTTCACTGTTTCCCTTCCATTTAAAAAGTGATTCCTTAATGCTCCATGCCGTGGTTAATAATTTTTCATTTAAAATGGAACAGGGTAAAATGGAATGCCTCTGCAATAACCTTTGTTCCGCTTCGGATAAAAACTTATGTTTTACTTTATCTGCTTTACCTGAAATCAATTCCACGTCAACCCCTACCCTATGATTGGTGCTTACTATTACCGCTGCATATTTACCACAATGAGATATGGAGAAATGATAGGCTTCATTTTCTAAAAAAGGTTTTCTTGTATCCGCAATCCGGATAAGTTCGTAAGGAAAATCAGGATATAATTCCGTTAATAAATATCTTCCCGCCAAATGTTGCAGCCTTTTATTAGGATGCGTAATCTCACGCTGCAAAGGCACCCGGGCAAGGAAAAACCCTTCCGGCTCGGTTATATGCCAAACCCCCAATTTTGTTGAAGCGTTGATGTTTTGTTGATAAACCAGTGGCATGTAACGATTCCGGATTTTTGATTGTAGATTTGATGAAAAAATAAGCTAATGTGCCAATGTGATAATTTGCTAATTTACGGATTATTGAGTTAACAGAGGATTGTAATAAATAA
>JAVHOI010000377.1:0-7980 GCA_036169975.1 Ferruginibacter sp.
GGATTTATTCATTGGAGGCCGCACAACTCCTTTTGCATACGGAAAAATTCCGCCATCCTATATTTTACAAAATGATGGTACCGGCCATTTTAAAGACGTTACTGATATAGTGGCAAAAGGTTTGTCTGACATTGGTTTTGTTACAGGTGCCGTTTGGGCGGATATTAATAATGATAAGCAAACGGATCTTGTTGTAACGTTAGAATGGGGCGGCATAGAAGCATTTGTTTTTAATAATGGGAAGTTTACAAAAAAAGAACTGACCGATAAAAAGGGCTGGTGGAATTTTGTGTTGCCGGTAGATATTGATAATGATGGCGACATCGATTTCATAGCAGGTAATGAAGGCGAAAATACGAAGCTGCAACCTACACCGTCTGAGCCTGTGAGTATGTATTACGACGATTTTGATAATAACGGCACCAAAGAGCAGATAGTAACCTATTATAAAAAGGGAGTGGAAATTACACTGTCAAGCAAGATGGATATTGAAAAGCAAATGCCATTTGTCAAAAAGAAATACCTGTTTGCTTCCGACTACTCAAAAGCAACAATCAGCGAAGTTTTTGGCGAGGATAAATTAAAAAATGCAGCCAGTTTTAAAGCAAATTATTTTTCAAACGCAGTGCTCATAAACGATGGAAAGGGAAATTTTGAAGTAAGAAAATTACCCTGGCAGGCGCAATTGTCTGCGTTAAAAGATGCCGTTATAATGGATGCCAACGGCGACAATTTACCCGACATTCTTGTAGGTGGAAATTTCTATGGACAGTCAATTGAAATTAACAGAAGCGATGCCAGCTTTGGCAATGTGCTGATCAATAAAGGCAAGGGAAACTTCACCGTTGAAAATATTAACGGGGTGGTTATCAAAAACCAGGTTAGCCACATAAGGCCTGTTAAACTTAACAATGCACAGGCATATATCATTGCCCGTAATAACGATTCTTTAATGATTATAAAATAGAAATTAATAGTTACTAAAATACAGGGTAATAAACCCTTGCCTGGATAACCTGGTTGTCTTCAAAGTCTACATTTTCGGTAAGTATTTTTATAAATGGTATTGCCATAGTTGTCATCTCATTGTCTGCTTTAAACCTTTCCATTGCTTCTAATACTTTATTTATTTTACCAAAACTTCCCTGGTAAAAAGCGGATAACAAATGACCCTTGTAAGGCATTTTCTTTAAGGTATAATCTCCTGTAAATAAGGCATTGGATGTATTGCTAATTCCTACGCCCAGAAACAAATGAATGCTGTCGTCTCCAAACGGGGATGCGTAAAATATTTTTGTACCCGTAAAGTTCATGTTTTTTTCCTGCGCATATTTTATCAACGATTCATAAGTAGATTTCAGCGCAGCTTTTTTTGCACTGTTAGCAACTACTTTTGATGTAAAAAGGAAAGTAGTATCTGTAAGTTCTATTACCTCCATTTCGTAACCATACATTTTTTTAGTGTCTTCAAAATAGTCTTTCAGGTGCAGTAGGCTTTTCTCTGCATTGGTTATTATAGTGCTACTGCCCGTTAGTTTATTCCACAGGCTGCTGCTATAGCTTAGTGTAACTTTTGAATGATCAGCAGTGTCAGCAATAATATCAAATACAATTTCTGTAGATGCTTTATTTTCACTTACCTGGTACCTGGCACTTAATCCTGTAAGTGAAGTAATTAATAAGGAATCGTTATTGATTGCAAGTTTATTATTGCCGGTTATTTTTATAGTGGTGGTATCGGATATTGCAAATGGCAGATACCATTTAGCGATACTTTTAATGGAGAAAATTTCCTTTTGCACCATCGAAACAGGCATCTTTATCAGAATTTCTTTTTTGTAAACATTCGTGAATAATGTAGCATACAATACAAATGCTACTGCCAATACTATTGCGATAAAGCCAATTGTTTTTTTCATAAATTAAAAATTGCAAGCGAGATTTTAAAGTTTTACCTGATTGCACAAAAATAACAGATACTAACGGTAAAAATAATTTCATTTGAAGAAATAAAAACGCCGCTTCTCAAAGCAGATAGGTGATAAAGCTACTGTAACTTAAAATGTAGCAGGCAGGTATTATCCTCAAGCAAAAAATGTTTGCATAACTACACCTGGTAACTTAGGCATTGCTTCCATTAGAATCTGTTGAAGTACAAAAGAAAATGGTTTAATTAATAAAGCACACTAATTTCTTTGTAAACCTTTGTTGTTCATAAAAAGATCGGTCAATAGGAGCATAAAAAGGAATATCTTTAAAGAATAAATGGCTATATGAAAAAATTATTACTCTCTTGTTTTGTGTTATTTAATTGTTTTGTCTTCACCTTCGCACAGGACGCCTGGAAAATAACCGCTTCAAAAGTTGACCCTTCCAATTATTACGGCATCACTGTTGCCAACGGAATGATCGGTATTGTAAGCAGCCCGGAAGCCTTTAAAGTAAAAGATGTGGTACTTGCGGGCGCTTATGATTTGTATGGCCGTGGCCGGGTAAGCAACTTTATCCGCAGCTTTAATTTGCTGAATATGTATATGGAAATTGATGGCAGGCGTTTGGCCAACAGCGATGTTGCCAACATGCGGCAATCGCTTGATATGAAACACGCCGGCTTCACAACCTCCTTTGATTACAAAGACATTGCTACCGTTAGTTATACTTATTATTCATTGCGGCAATTACCCTATTCCGTTTTGATGGATATAACCGTAACCGCGAAAAAAGATTTTAACCTCGGCAGTGCCAGCATCATGGAAGCGCCGGATGCTTTGAAAGACGTTCAGAATTATTACAACGAAATAGACAGGCCGCACACAACTATCAGCCTGCTTACTTCTTCCGCGAAAAGCCCTACCGGTAAATTACTGATGTGTGCATCCAATGCGTTTATTTTCAGCGAAGCACACGGTAGCGAGCCAAGGGTAATACATGAAATGTGGGATAATAACCAGCACCTGATGAAGTTCGCGAAAAAACTAAGGGCGGGAGAGGTTTACCGTTATTCAATTGTTGGTTCATCTATTACATCCGCCCATCATGATGATCCACTGAACGAAGCTGAACGATTAACCATTTTCGCGAAACTACAGGGGCGTGAAAGGTTGATTGAAATGCACGACAATGCCTGGGATGAATTATGGAAAAGTGATATCACCATTGAAGCTTCAGGGCCCGCCTTTGCGGCAGAGGTAGCGCAAAGCCAGCAGGATATCCACAGCATGTTGTATCATTTGTATTCATTCGTAAGGGAAGGTTCGGCCAACAGCCCGTCACCAATGGGATTGAGTGGATTGGGATACAATGGCCATGTGTTTTGGGATACGGAGCTATGGATGTTCCCGGCCATTTTACAAATGCACCCTGAGTTGGCAAAGAGCATGGTTGAATATCGTTTTCAACGATTGGAAGCGGCAAAAAGAAATACATTTGGAAAAGGGTACAAAGGCGCTATGTATCCATGGGAAAGCGCGGAATCAGGTGTGGAAGAAACACCGGTATGGGCATTAAGCGGGCCATTTGAACATCACATTACAGCGGATGTCGCATTAGCGGCCTGGAACTATTATTGTGTTACGCAGGATAAAAACTGGCTCAGGGAAAAGGGCTGGCCGATCCTTAAAAATACCGCCGACTTTTGGGCAAGCCGGGTAGAAAGAAATGGCCCCGGCAAATACGATATTAATAATGTGGTAGCTGCTGATGAGTGGGCCGAGAATGTAGATAACAATGCATTTACAAATGCCGCCGCAAAAGCCAATTTGAAATTTGCCACCGAAGCCGCGAGAATATTGGGTATTATTGCTGATGTGGATTGGATGAATGTAGCCAATAATATCCCCATATTAAAAATGCCTGATGGCATTACAAGCGAGCATTCAGCTTACAAAGGCGAAGGCATAAAGCAGGCCGATGTAAATTTATTGGCCTACCCGTTAAAAGAAATTACTGACAATACACAAATTAAAAAAGATTTGGATTATTATTCAGTAAGGGTTCCCAATGAAGGCACGCCGGCTATGACGCAGGCGATCTTTTCCTTATTGTATTCCAGGATTGGCGACAGTGAAAAAGCTTTTCATTTTTTTAAAGATTCGTACCTGCCTAATTTACTGCCACCCTTTAATGTAATTGCTGAAACAAAGGGGGGCACCAATCCCTATTTCGCGACAGGAGCCGGTGGAATTTTACAGGCAATGCTAAATGGTTTTGGCGGCCTTGAAATAACCCCCACGGGGATCACTCAAATAAAATCAGCCTTGCCCGGGCAATGGAAAAGCCTTACCCTTACCGGTATTGGGCAGGATAAGCAGACATTTAGGGTGAAGCAATAGCAAAATGAATATGCCATTCTTAAATATGTTTATTGAAATGGAATACCCGGTTCAATAGTATATACTTTTTGTAATATCTTTTTTATAAGGATAGATGCTTAATAAAATTATACCATCATTTTCGGGCATAAAGAAAAGAACGTTTTTCTTGTCTAATGCTACCATGTGAACATTTGGTTTTGAGGTGGGTCTTGGAAGGTAAGGCATACTTGCTATTTTTTCAAGTTTCCGTATCGTTTTATTTGCAAATTTTTCAGCAGCTAAATCAGACCAATTTTCTTTTAAATAGGTAATAATGGAACGAAAATCGTTTTCAGCATGAGCAGTCCATATTATTTGGTAAGCCATTGATGCAATTTTTGTTTCATCTCTTCATGCGTTATATAGTTGCCGGTATTATAATCTTCAATAGCCCTATTTATTTTTTCCTGAAGTTTGTCAGGAAGTTGCTGAATATTAATTTCGTCTGTATTAACCGCAGGTTGTAAAATAGCATAAATTTCGTCAATGATTGTGCTGTCATACGTACTGCCAAGCAAATCCAGTACTTGTTTTTTTTTATCATTAGTTGTCATGACTTAACATTTGCATAAAGTTAGTGAATAATTCAGAAGGATAATATTACCTGCCTGGCATTACAAAACAGCGATTACATTTTTTTTAATTTAATGATGTCATCACCAAAATAGAAAAGTTTCAAACGATTGCGGTTAAAATGTTTTTCATTAGTTCAATATTTTATTTGCGGTACCTGAAAAATATACTATTTTGCACATTCTTTTAATGAAACGACTAACTGCTATATTACTTTTGGTGATTTTCTCCTTCAATCTTTTCGGGTACCGGTTAGTGGCATCCTTTCTGGAAAATAAAGAAAATGCGAAAATGGAATTGGCATTGGATGAAAATGATTATTCGGATCAGCAGTTGATTTCTATTAAACAGCCCGCCAATTTACCTTATTATACCAATTCATTCGATTTTCACAGAATTGACGGGGAAGTGAATATAGATGGGGTTATTTACAAGTACGTAAAATGCCGCATATACAACGATTCACTTGAAATGCTTTGTATCCCTAATAAGAGCAAGATGAAAATACTGGCCGCTAAAGCTGATTTTTCCAGGATGGCTTCTGATTTTCAGCAATCCAATAATAAAAAAAATACTTCTTCAGATTTGAAAATTTTTCATAAAACAATCAGTGAATTTGAAGAGCAGCAATCCTCTGCTGTTTCTTTTACAATAACCCCCCGTTCCTTAAATTATTTTATTCAGAATAATTTATTTGTAAATACTTTGTTTACTAAATCTATTGAGCAACCGCCCGATCAGCTCCCGGATAATTCCCTCATTTAATTTTCACGACTGTCAACAAAAACATGTGCCCAATAGTGTGGGTGTCGTGTAGTTCTTTCATACCTGTATAAAACAGGTATGGCGGAAAATGGGTAATACGCCATTGGTACAGTTTATTCTTTTATCTTTTTATTTATTTTTTTTATGAAAAAATTATTGTTCATAATAGTGGTGTCTTTATTTGCTTATTCCTGCATGCAGAACAAACCTGCGCAAAAGGCCTATTTTGCTGACCCTTTCACTTATTGCAAAACCGTAAAGGAATTGAATGAGGTGGTAAAGTTTAATAATTTTTCCCCTATTGTTGCCAACCGCAATTATACCTATGCCAACATCGCCGCGTATGAATGTATAGCAGCCGGCTATCCCAATAAATACCAATCCCTGTCCGGGCAAATTAACGGGTTAACTACAATGCCTTCGCTGGATACAACCAAAAAGGTGGATGTTGAGTTTGCCGCACTGCTGGCTTTTTGCAAGGTGGGCGAAGCGGTTACTTTTCCGGAAGGTAGCATGAAGAATTTTGTGGACAGTTTAAAAGGATTTGCCAAAAAACAGGGAATGCCCGGCGAAATGTTTGATAATTCGATAGCATTTTCAGACACGGTAGCAAATGCGGTTTTGGCATGGAGCAAAAAGGACAATTATCTGCAAACCCGAAGCGCACCTAAATACACGGTAACAGATACACCGGGGCGCTGGGTACCTACGCCGCCAATGTATGCAAGCGCACTGGAACCACATTGGAATCAAATACGGACTATTGTAATGGATAGCGCCACACAGTTTAAGGGGCCAGGGCCGATCCTATTTAATATGACTGATAAGAATGGGCTTTATTATAAACAAGTGATGTTATCTAAAAATACGATTGACAGCCTTACAAAAGAGCAAAAGCATATAGCCCTGTTCTGGAATGACCTGCCTAATGAATTGCATGTAAGCGGCCATGTACAATTTATAACCAAAACGTTTTCTCCCCCGGGTCATTGGATGAATATTGTAGGCATCGCATCTATAAAGGCGAAGGCGGATTTCGCCAAAACCGTAGCAGCCTATACTCTTACTTCCATCTGCATGTTTGATGCGTTTATTCAATGTTGGGACGAAAAATATACCAGTAATATGGTTAGGCCCGAAACGGTGATTAATAAATACATTGACCCCGAATGGAGGCCATATTTACAAACACCGCCGTTTCCCGAATATACCTGCGGGCATAGCACTGTTTCTGCCGCTGCCGCGGAAGGGTTAACCAAAATGTATGGTGATAAATTAAGCTATACCGACACAAGCGAACTGGAATTCGGTGTTCCTAACCGTTCCTTTACTTCTTTCCGCCAGGCATCTGATGAAAACAACTTAGCGAGGTTTTACGGTGGCATACATTATCACCCCAGTTGTTTGGTAAGTACGGTAAATGGCAAAAAAGTAGGTGACTTTGTTGTGGGTAAATTGAAGCTGGAGAAAAACGCTAACTAACACGCTTCTGTTTAAAACAGGAAGGCTTTGATAAAACAAACAGGATTTTTTTTGAAACAATTGTAAAATTCAGTGATTGAAAAGATGATGAAGATGAGACCAATAATCTTATAAAGAAGACCATGGAATGTGGTTATTTAAAAATTGAAAAAAAATTTTACAATCATTCAAAAAACTTAAAAATGAAAAAATTATTATTAGTGCTGGTAATTGCTTTTATATCGCAATACAAATTAAATGCTCAGGGCTGTGTAGCAATACGAAGTAACGGGGCTTCCTGTAATATTCAAAAACCTGACGAAGAAACAGGAAGTTGGTTGTTTAATGCCAACTATCGTTATTTTAAATCATTTCGACATTTTAAAGGAAAGGTGGAACAGAAAGAAAGATTGTTGCAACAATCAGAAGTAATTAATTATTCCAATGCGCTGGATATTTCCGTGACCAAAAAGCTAAACGACAGATGGTCATTAAATTTAGATTTTCCACTGCTTGCCAACACACGTTCCTCCTTATATGAACATGGGCTTGTAAATGGGGTTTATGTAAAAAAGGAACGGCGCAGCACACATTCCTATGGGTTAGGTGATATACGTTTTGCAGCTTACAGATGGTTGATTGACCCTAAAAAACATACTAAGATAAATGTACAGGCCGGGCTGGGAATTAAGTTCGCAACCGGTGATTACAATTACAAGGATTACTGGTATAATGTAGGCCCGGGTGGAACAAGGGAATTAAGAACCGTAGATCAATCTATTCAATTGGGCGATGGAGGCACGGGTTTTACTACTGAATTGAATGCTTA
>JAVHOI010000378.1:0-7910 GCA_036169975.1 Ferruginibacter sp.
GCCGGGTACGATATAACCTTTGGCGGTTAATTCATCATCAATATCGCCGCACCAGATGGTCGCCTTAGGCTGCGCCCTCAGCACATATTCAAGGCCAACGGTACAGGCTATAGCACACACGATATGTAATTCCTTTATATCGCCTTCCTCTTTTAAAAATTGAATAACTTTTACCAGGGAAGATCCGGTGGCAATCATCGGGTCGCTTATAATCATCACCTTTCCTTCTATTTCGGGGCAGCTCATGTATTCGAGGCTGATGTCGAAACTACCGTCTGGCTTGTGTTTGCGGTAAGCGCTGATAAAAGCGTTTTCCCCTTTATCAAAATAATTAAGCAGCCCGGTGTGCATGCCAAGGCCGGCGCGTAAGATGGTAGCCAATACCGGTTGGGATTGTAACACTTTGCAATTGGATATTCCCAATGGGGTGGTGATTTCTTTTTCTTCCCAGGCTAATTTTTTGCTTATTTCATAAGCCGCTACTTCGCCGATACGTTCCAGGTTGCGGCGAAAACGCATCCTGTCGGTTTGTACCTCCACATCCCTTAATTCGCTCACCCAATTGCTTACCAAAGAATGTTGATCGCTTAAGTTAATTATCATGGCAGTGGATAGATTTTTATACCTCTATATTTACAAATCTAAATTTTGCAATCTGTAATTTGAAATTTAATTATTTTTTATTGAAAAGAGGTGTGTCAGGATCATGCAAATCAGGAAGAGGATAGCCAGTGTTATTTAGCCAATCACAATGGCTTCGCCTGCTGTTGACACCGGGTTTAGTATTTAGGCTCCGATGGTAATTTCTTAAATTTAAAGATTTGAATCAGGCAGATAAATCTCAAACCGAATATTGGCAACGCTTTTCTTAGTTCCATAGAAACTTTGGGTGAGTAGAAAATTATTAGATATTTCACCACACGTCCGTCTGCAATATAGCGGACAATAAACATCCCCCCTTTTTTCCAACATAGTTTAAATAAAATCTGACTTTGCTAATTATCTGCCTTATCCAATGAATAGATTTTGGGGGAGGCTACATTTTTATATTTCTTTTTTCAAAAGAAATGTAAGATTTTATCCACAACACTTAGTAATGCCTGGCTACAAATTATGTTGAAATAATGATTGAAACTTTGGGTATTCTATTTTATTTACCCAATTCTACAGAACTATGAAACTCTATTTCAAACTAACCAAACTTACCAGCTTCCTTTTATTTTTTCTGTTTATACAAAAAGGAACAGCCCAGAATATTGCAATCAATACTGATGGAACCAATCCGGATGCATCGGCTATGCTTGATATTGTGAGTGCCAATAAGGGATTACTAATGCCAAGGATTGCCCTTACCACCACTACTGATGCCACTACTATTACCAGCCCGGCTACCGGATTGCTCGTGTACAATACCACCGCCGGTATTACCGGATCAGGCGCTGCGGGTACTGGTTTTTATTATAATGCCGGCACCACCGGCTCGCCGGTGTGGACTAAATTAGTTACGGACGCCACTTCCTGGAAAACTTCGGGTAATTCCGGAACGGATTCGGCTAATAATTTTATTGGTACTACCGATGGGGAAAGCCTGATGATAAAAACCAATAATACAAGACGGATCAATATTTCGGGTGTGGGGGAAACTACTATTGGAAATGGCACCGATCAGGTAAAGGTGAGTCCGGCTGGAGATATATTGCTGGAAGGAACAGCCACCGCTTATAATGATATGGTGGTAACTCCGGTTTCAACTTACAACAAGGATGGGGCTTCAGGCCCGCAATTTGCCACATTTAAAGGAAGTTTACAAGCATTAACTTTCGTTCATTCAAGTGAACAGCAGGTTTTTTTCTCTATACAGATGCCTCATAACTGGAAAGAAGGAAGCGCCATCTATCCGCATATTCACTGGTCTCCACAATCTTCCACCAGCGGAGCAGTCAGGTGGGGATTTGAATATACATGGGTGAATTATGATGCCGCCACGCCAATCGCTTTTCCTGCTAATACCACAGCTTATGCAACATCAGTAAGTGTGGTAAGTGGCGATGTTGATAAGCACCTGATAACCATGTTTAGTTCCATTACGCCTGCCTCAAACCAGAATAAGATAAGCAGCATCTTAATGTGCCGCTTGTTTCGTAATTCATCAAATGGTGCTGATACCTATAATGGCAGTGCCGCACTTTTGTCTTTTGATATTCACTATCAAATTGATGCGATTGGCAGCAGAACGGAGTACGCAAAATAATGGTGGCAAGTAAAGGAATGCCAAATCATTTTCACAATAATACATCAGATGTTATTTATAAATAAAAACGGATAGAATAATAATTTTTGAACCATCTTAAAAATACATAATGAAAACTTTATTTTACAAATGGTGGTTGCCTTTTTTTACGGTTGGCGTGCTTTTGGTTCAGGTGGCAGCGGCGCAAAAAATAAAACTTACTTCGGGTAGCAACCTGGTACTCAGCAACAGCGTTTCGCTGGTTGTAATGAATGGCGCTATAATTAATGATGGTACTGTCGTTCCGGGCAACAGTTCTTCTGTTTACTTTAAGGGTGATGCTTCGGGTAATATGCAAGGCGCGGCTTCCATTAACGTTAATAACCTTTATGTTGATAATTCGGCATCCATGCCACTTACTATCACTACACCTGTTTCAGTTTTTGGTATTCTTGGTTTGGCAAATGCTACCAGCCGGATTACCACCAATGATCAGCTTACACTAAAATCAACTTCCTTAAAAACCGCAATGGTGAGCGCTATACCCAATGGCGGCAATATTTCCGGAAAGGTTACTGTGGAGCGCTTTATCCAGGCCCAACGGGCCTGGCGTTTATTAACCGTTCCTTTAAGCACAACCGGCGCCCCTACCATCAAATCATCCTGGCAGGAGGGAGCCTCTTCAGCTTCTGGAAATCCTTTTCCCGGATTTGGTACCCATATTACAAGTCCCTTTGCTCCGGCAAATGGCTTCGATATCAACCCCAGTATGAATGCAAGTTGCAAGGAATTCATTGCTGGTTCGTGGGTGGGCATTGCCAATACTGATGTGAAAAAAATAACCGATCAGCCGGGATATATGTTTTTTGTAAGAGGCTCCAGAGCCAACAATCTAAGCCAGGGTGTAAATGCCGCTACCGACAATACTGTTTTACGGGCAACCGGAAATCTAAATATTGGCGACAGGTCATCTTATACTGTTGCTGCATCCGGCTTTACTTTTATGGGCAACCCTTATGCCGCACCTATTGATTTTGGTACCATCACCAAAAGTGCGCATGTACTTAATACCTTTTATGTGTGGGATCCGATGCTTGCAGGTAATAGCGGAGTAGGCGGTTATGTCACCGTTAGTTATGGCGCCGGTTCTTACGATGTAACAGCACATGTAAGTCCAATAAATCAATACATACAATCGGGTTCGGCTTTTTTTGTAGTTTCTGATGGCTTAGCCGGAACTATTACTATCAAAGAAACGGACAAGGCTATTCAAAACAGCGTCAGCGTTCAACGCCCTTCCGGGGCGATAAGACAATTACGGGCAGAATTGTTGGTAGTAAATGCCAGTGCTGTTTCCACTCTTTATGACGGTGTACTTGTTGGTTACGATGACATCTTTTCCAATGGTATTGATTCGTATGATGCAGGTAAACTCAGCAATGGTCTGGCAAACATTAGTGTATTTCGAAATGGCCGGAATTTTTCTATTGAAAGAAGGCAACCGCCGGATAAAAACCGCAACGATACAATATTCTTTAATCTTTCAAAAATGGCGATAAAAAACTATAGCCTTCAGCTTACTTCAGGTAATTTGAATTATCCCAATACCATTGCCTGGCTGGAAGATGATTTTTTACATACACAAACAATTGTTGATTTGAATGGAACTACCCTTGTACCCTTTTCTGTAACCTCTGCGGCTGCTTCCTCTGCGGCTAACCGGTTTATGATTGTTTTTAAAAATACAGGAACCCTTGCCGCCGCATTTACCGAATTGAATGCAACAGTACAAAACAGGGATATTGCAATAGGCTGGCGTGTAGAAAATGAAATGGATGTATTGCGGTACGAAATAGAAAAATCACTTAACGGCCAGCAATTTGAAAAGTTAGGCGGTATCACTGCCACCGCCAATAGTAGTTTGCAAAGCAATTACATTTGGCAGGACGTTGATCCCGGTGCAGGCGTGTTTTTTTATCGCATCAAACAATTGAATATATCCGGAGAAATCAGGTACAGCAAAGTGGTTAAAATTGAAATAGCCAATGCCACCGGCGAAATACAGGTTAACCCTAACCTGATTGTGGATAACATCATTAAACTACAGATGAACCGGCAACCAAAAGGCAATTACCTCATTCAGCTAAAAAATAATTCAGGCCAGTTGCTGTTTACAAAACAATTGCGGCATGCGGGAGGCAGCCGGGATGAGATGTTGTTGTTAGATCAGCAATTGCCTTCAGGTATTTATTTTCTGGAAATTACCGGATCAGAAAATGTACGGCAAACAATTAAATTAATAAAGTAATACCATGATATAAAAATCAGGTATTAAAAAATTAATCCAGGCATGTACGGCCTGGTTTTAATTTTAACAAACCTTGTCAATTTTATTTATTTTTATTGTATAAATTTTTAAAAATGAAAAAGATTATCCCTATTGCTTTGGTATCCCTTATAATATTTTCTTCCTGTAATAACAGTGGAAATAAGACCGCTGCCGAAAAGGAAAAATACGAGAAGGCAAAAGAAACGCTGGAAGAAAAAGAGAGGAAAAACCCATCCGCTTTTTTAATGGTGAGCAGCCGGGATAAACATAACCTGATTGGGCAAACGGTTATAAAGGGAAGCGTGGGTAATACGGCTAAAGTATGCACCTACAAAGATGTACAGTTGGAATTATCTTTCTTTAGCAAGACCGGCGCCTTGTTGCTAAAGACAAATGAAACTGTTTACGATAAAATAGACCCTGGCAAATCCGCCAATTTTAAAACAAAGGAATTTGCTCCCAAAGGAACGGATAGCGTAGCGGTAAAAGTAGTAGGGGCAAAGGTTAATTGATAAACTTAAACCCGTCCCCGTCAAATAATCCAAGGTCGCTTAATTTTAAATGCGGGATCACCAGCAAGGCCATAAAGGATAAAGTCATAAAAGGTGTGGCCAATGTGGAGCCTAATTCTTCCTTCACCATTTTATCAATGGCAGTATAGGAAGTAGCTACCCTGTATCCATCTTCATTACTCATTAACCCGGCAACAGGCAAGGGTAATATCAGTTCCCTGTTGTTGGAAATACTACTAACGCCACCCTGCGCTTTTATCACCAGGTTTACCGCTTTGCAAATACTTTCATCATCCACCCCCACGGCAATAATGTTATGGCTGTCGTGCGCAACCGTAGATGCGATGGCGCCCTGCTTTAATCCAAAATTTTTTACAAAGGCTTTGGCGACCGGCGCGTTTTTATATCGGTTCACCACCACCATTTTTAAAATATCATTGTCAGCATCACTTACAATTTTTCCATTCACTACATTGGGTTTTAGGAATAGCTTGTTGGTGATCAATTGTCCTTCCAAAGCCTCAATTACCGATATTTCTTTTTCACCTGCATGGGAAATCGAGAAATTACCCGCTGTTTTTTCATCACAATTAAACTGATTAATTATTCCAGATTTTTTGCCATCAATAAATGACTTTCCTTTTTCCGCCACCAATGTTCCATCTATATAAGTTTGCAGCACTTTGAAATTTACCAGGTCTTCTACCAAAATAAAATCAGCCGCATCACCCTCTCTAAGCAAACCAACATTCATATTGTAATGCGATACCGGGTTAATGCATGCGGCCCGCAATATTTTAAAAATATCAATGCCTTTGGCAACAGCTCTTTCGCACAACAAATTGATATGTCCTTCCGCCAAACTATCGGGGTGTTTATCATCACTGCAAAACATCATCTCATTGGGATGGTCATTTAATAAATCAATTAAGGCGTCAAAGTTTTTGGCTGCGCTTCCTTCCCTGATTAATATCTTCATGCCATACCGCAATTTTTCCAAAGCCTCCGCTTCGGTAAAGCACTCATGATCGGTACTGATGCCTGCTTCAATATATTTTTTCGCATCGGGCCCCCTCAATCCGGGAGCGTGCCCATCCACAGGTTTGTCGTATTTTTTTGCTGCCGCGATTTTTTTTAGTACATCTTCATCTCCAAATAAAACCCCCGGGAAATTCATCATTTCACTTAAATATTTTATTTCATCTTTCCGTAATAAGGCATCAACATCTTCCGGGCCCAAAGCGGCGCCGGCTGTTTCAAAAATAGTAGCCGGCACGCAACTTGGCGCACCAAAATGAAATTTGAATGGAACCGTTTTTCCATTGGCAATCATAAATTCCACGCCAGCCATACCGCAGACATTGGCTATTTCATGCGGGTCGCTGATGGTGGCAACCGTGCCATGCACCACGGCGAGTTTAGCGAATTCGCCCGGCACCAGCATGGAACTTTCTATATGAACATGGCTATCAATAAAACCAGGAAGAATATAGGCTGCAACTTTCCTTTCGTCATTGGCAGGTTCCCTTTTTTCAATTGTTTTTATTCTTCCATCGGCTACCGTTACTTGTCCAAAATAAATCTCCCGGTTAAAAATATCAACAATATTTCCGCTGATCCTTTGTATCATAGTGTGCATTTAAAATTCTAACAAATGTAAGCCCGTTTAGTCATTTGGATTTTAAGAATTTCTCCTATCTTTAATTATCAAATCGTAAATGTGAGGGATTTAATTTTATTTGGATTGTTGATGATACTTTTACTCGTAGCCCAGTTCGCGACAGCAAAAACGATAGATGAAGTGATTGAAAAATACATCAGGGCCCTTGGGGGTAAAGATAAACTGGCATTGGTAAAAAGCATTTACCTGGAAGGGGTTAATGAAATGAAGGGAAAGGAATTGAGGGTAAAAATTATAAAGGAACAAGATAAGTTGAGCCGTACTGAATTTGAAAGCAGCGATGCGAATGGTTTTATGTTGGTTACTGATAAAGAAGGATGGAGGTATTTTTCACAAGGACCGCCTGCCGCTGAAAAAATTTCTGAGGATGATTTAGCAGGATTACAAATTGAGATGGATATTGCCGGCCCACTACCAGATTATATCTCAAAAGGGCATAAAGCGGAACTGATGGGAAAGGAAATGGTTGATGGAAATAATTGTTATAAAATTAATTTGACCACAAAGGCGGGCAAACGAATAACGTTTTGGCTGGATACCCATACCTACCTGGTAAGCCAGTCATTTGGCTTACCCATCTGTGGAGAAAATGCAGCAACCTATACGATGTACAGGAATTACAAGGAAATAGAAGGCATACGATTTGCTTATACCTGCCAAACAAAAAACATGGGAAGGGAGGAAAGTGAAATTACCGGCGAAATCAATTTTTATAAAATCCTGATTAATCCGGCTATTGACCCAAAGATGTATCAACCATTTTAATCAATCATAAAACAAAATCATGAAAAAATTTCAAATTGGCTTATTGGCTATTGCGGCAATGATAAGCGTTCAGTCAGTCAAAGCGCAAACGGCGGATGAAATAATTGATAAGTATGAAGCCGCACTTGGTGGTAAAGAAAAACTGCTAACGCTTAAATCCGTGAAAATGACCGGCAATATTAATGTGCAGGGATTGGATGTAGGGGTTACGGTTACAACTGTTCAGGGCGTTGGTTCACGCAATGATATTTCCGTGCCCGGTATGGGTGAAGGGTTTCAGGTAGTTAACTCAACAAAGGGTTGGAATTTTATGCCCTTCGAAGGGCAGTCAAATCCTGAAGCAGTATCAGAAGAACAATTAAAATCTTCGCAGGCGCTATTGGATTTGCAGGG
>JAVHOI010000379.1:0-1694 GCA_036169975.1 Ferruginibacter sp.
AGGAAAAGATTTCGCCACCGCAACAGGGCCGATGTTGGTTACACTGGATGAACTGGAACAATTTGAAGTGCCCTGCAAAGAAAACCACACCGGCAAAGCACGGAACCTGAAAATGAATTGTTGGGTAAATAATGTGCAGGTAAGCGAAGGCAACCTGAGTGATATGGACTGGACATTCGCGGAGATTATAGAACGCAGTAGTTACGGCGTCCACTTGTATCCCGGTGATATTATTGGTAGCGGCACGGTGGGTACAGGTTGCTTTTTGGAACTGAACGGCACGGGTAAATTAAAGGACCCTGACTATAAAGAACAATGGCTGCAGGAAGGCGATGTGGTAGAAATGGAGATAGACGGATTGGGAAGATTAAGCAATACGATTGTTAGGGATGAAAGTGATTTTAGTATTTTGGCAATAAAAAAAGTTGCGGGTTAGTTTTAATTTTTTTTCAATTAATGATCAGTTAAAAAAGAGCCGTATTATCCAAATCAAATAATATTCCCTAAGGTTATTAATATATTTTTACAATGATTGCTACAAATTTTCCGGAATTGCTTTAGGCTCCTTTGTTGAAGCAAAAAATTATTATCTATTTTCAGGTACAATTAAACATTGCGCTAAAAAAGGATGCTGGAATCATTATTAAATCTTGCCGGATTTTTGGTAGCCGGATTGAAAATTTTATGAAATACCTTTCAGAAAACAATGTCCAACAATCAAAAATAAAACAAACTTGTAACTCACAACATCATTATGGTAACCTTTGATTTAAAAAGACTTCAGCAAGCTGATGCGCAACATTATTTGCAACATGCCATTGCGCCAAGGCCAATTTGTTTTGCTTCTACAATGGATAAGGAGGGGAACATTAATTTAAGCCCCTTCAGCTTTTTTAATCTTTTTTCCATCAATCCGCCGGTTGTTGTTTTTTCACCTTCGCGTAGAGGAAGGGATAATACAACCAAGCATACTTTGGAAAACATATTGGAAATTCCGGAAGTGGTTATCAATATCGTTACCTATAATATGGTACAACAGGTAAGCCTCAGCAGTTGCGAATTTCCAAAAGGTACGGATGAATTTATCAAGGCCGGATTTACAAAGGAACCCTCCATAACAGTAAAACCACCAAGGGTAAAAGAAAGCCCTGTTCAGCTCGAATGCAAAGTAATTGAAGTAAAGCCATTGGGCGTAAATGGAGGTTCTGGAAATTTAATAATCGCTGAAATACTGATGATGCATATTGATGAAATGATTTTAAATGAAGAAGGAAAAATAGACCAGCGTAAACTTGATCTGGTAGCAAGGCTTGGCGGCAACTGGTATTCAAGGGCCAATGCCTCCACCATTTTTGAAGTAGAAAAACCAAATATTAAATCAGGCATCGGTGTAGATGCTTTGCCGGCAAGCATCCGCTACAGCGAAATATTATCGGGTAATAATTTGGGGCGGTTGGGCAATGTACATGAAATACCTTTTGTTGATCCGGCTTTTTATGATGACAAACTAAAAAATATCATGCAGTACTATTCCATTAATCCTGATGACATGGAAAAGGAACTGCATTATTATGCAAAGGAATTATTGGATGATGGTAAAGTTCAGGAAGCCTGGCAGGTGTTATTGGCTTTAAACTAATTATCACTAGTGTCCTGTTAAATTAAATTAAGTTTTAGTTGTTCGCATTTTAGTT
>JAVHOI010000380.1:0-1685 GCA_036169975.1 Ferruginibacter sp.
TAATTTTGTGAAAACAATGCTGCGTTTAATGAGCGAAAGAGAAAGTATCAGTGTGGTAAGTGATCAGCAGGGCTGTCCTACTTATGCGGCAGACCTTGCGGCAGCCATTATGCAGATCATTCAATCAAATAAAAAAATAAATACTTTTCCCATTTTTAATTATTCAAATAAAGGAGATATTAACTGGTATCAGTTTGCCCTGGCGATTAAAGAACAATCCGGAAGTAAATGCGCAGTTAACCCGATACCTGCTTCGCAATATCCTACCCCCGCAAAGCGGCCACAGTATTCAGTGATGGATACCTCTAAAATTCAGCAAACATTTAATTTGCATATTCCGGAATGGAAAGAAAGCCTGGAAAACTGTTTGAAAATATTGTTGAACAGGTAAGCGATGGAACAATAATCATCGAACAATAAACAAAAAAAACATTCTAATCATCCACCATTCTTAATGCCCGTTCGAAAATACCTTGTTCCTTATAAAAACCAACTTGGTTCCACCTTTATCCCGCTTATCAATTTCAAACTGGGGCAACGATACTACCAGTGGCGTAAGCTTTGAAAACCCATAATTCCGTGGGTCGAAGTTGGGCTGTTTTTTCAGTAAAAGATTACCCACCTCTCCTAAGAAGGCCCAGCCATTTTCATCTCCCAGGTCATCAATAGTGGTAGCAATTAAATGAAGTGTTTCTTTATTAAGTTTATCAACGGAAACCGAGGGCTGGTGATGCGCTGTTTTTGTTTTTGCCTTTGTTTTTGTTTCGATATTTTCCGGTACATCGGGTATGGCTATAATTTCCATGTAAATGAATTTATCGCAGGCCACTATAAACGGATTGGGGGTCTTCTTTTGCCCGATGCCAAACACTTTCATGCCCGCCTCTCTCAGCCTTGTAGCCAGTCTGGTAAAATCGCTGTCGCTTGATATGATACAAAAGCCATCTACTTTACCGGAGTATAAAATGTCCATGGCATCAATGATGAGGGCGCTGTCACTGCTGTTTTTGCCGGAAGTATAACTGTATTGCTGAATGGGCGTGATCGCATTTTCCAACAACACGTTTTTCCATCCCGATACGGTGGGCCTTGTCCAGTCGCCGTAAATCCTTTTAAAGGTTGGGGTACCATATTTGGTTATTTCTTCCATTACCCCTTTTACATTGCTGTATGGTACATTGTCGGCGTCTATCAATACAGCGAGGCGTATATCTTTTTGAAAATCCATTGCACAATATACTTCTTTTTTATAATTTTAAAATACTGCCGTTAAGGTGAGTAGAGGGTAAGGCTTTTTATTAATCTTATAGGATTTATAAACGCCTTGACACCTTAACGGCCCAACAGATTGCCGTTAAGGCGCTAAGACGTTAGGCTTTTTATTAATCTTATAGGATTTATAAACGCCTTAATACTTTAACATCCCAAACAGCTTGCCGTAAAGGCGCAAAGACGTTAAGGCTTTTTATAAAACTTATAGTATTTAAAAAACGCCTTAACGCCTTAACGGCCCAACAGCTTTCCGTTAAGGCGCAAAGCCGTTTGGGCTTTTTATAAAACTTATAGTATTTATAAACGCCTTAATACTTTAACGGCTCAACAGCTTGCCGTAAAGGCGCAAAGACGTTAAGGCTTTTTATAAAACTTATAGTATTTAAAAAACGCCTTAACGTCTTAACGGCTCA